>JBNMOV010000161.1:0-9664 GCA_051275765.1 Maribacter sp.
TTCTTTTGAAATTTGGACATCGTTATTTTTCTCCACCGTAGCTAAGGCTACGCTGTCAAAAAATGCCTCGCCATATTCCAAAATAATCTCATCAAAATATTAAACAACTTACTTTACAGTGTACTAATACACTGTAAAATAAGTAATGCTAACTTTTGAAAGTGCCTTTTGTTCCAACTCTGCTTCACGTCCTCGCCTTAATAGCTAAGGCTATTAGGCTGCGGGCGTTTATTGATTTGATACAACATTCATCCTTCAAATTTTTAACCAAATTATTTTACAGTGTATTAGCTTGACTGACGACTAAGCTCCCTTAAATTTCTTCCACCTTCTCAATTCTCGTTCCATCAAAGACTCAAACTTATGTGGAGTATCAATATCAATAAGCAATTTTTCTTGGCTAATGGGATGAATAAAACCTAAACCTGTAGCTGCTAAGAAAAGTCCTTTGTTTTTGAGGGTATTACCTTCTTCTCCGTATAGTTTATCTCCAATAATAGGATGTCCCATTTGCGAAAGATGTATCCTAATTTGGTGTGTTCTTCCTGTTTTTGGCTGAACTTCTAGTAGACTGATGTTGCCATTTTGTAAGGAAGGAATTGTTTTGATGACTTGAAATGTAGTAATGGATTTTTGTCCATTGATGTCTTGTGATAATGTGCCAGTATTGGGAGGCGTTCCTTGTACGATGGCTTGATAAGTTTTCTGTATCTTCTTTTCTTCAAATAATCTGCCTAAAAGAATATGCGTTGTCTTTGTTTTGGAACAGATGAGTAAACCACTCGTAGGAGCATCCAAACGATGGACAGGTTTCGCCCATTTTAGTGCATCTTCTTCGATCGATTTCTTAATGTTATGAATTAAAGCATTTTCAATCGTCTTAAATTGATTCCCCGATGTAACGATTCCTGCTGGCTTATTAATAATAGCTAAATATTCATCTTCATAAATAATCTTTAATGCTATTTCGTAAGGTTTAGGAGTTTGGATTTGTAGATCTATCAATGCTATTTCGTCATCTTCTTTAAGCCATCTGCCACTTTCTACCTTTTTGCCATTAAGGATAAGTTCGCCATTTTTAATCGCTTTTTTTACACCCTTTTTTGAAGGTAACTGATTGAATAATCCATAGGAATAATCCAAAAATCTAGTGGATTGATCAATAGAAGGGACGATATGTTGATTGATGATTATCATTATAGCTGAATATAACTAACATCAATTTGAATCATAATTGTCTCATATAATTATGATTCAAATTGATGTAATATCTTCGATTACTGCTGTTATGTAACGAAGATAAGGAATGTTTCTGGTATGCACTTTAGAAGCCATTATTTCAATGTTAATTAAATGTAAAATGTTAAAAGTGCTCGATAAGTGAAACGTATTTAATAAATTGAGCCAGAATGGATAGTGATTTTTTCTTCTAAAGAATTCAAGAAATCGTTGCATAGCCGTAGCTACAGAACTATTTTTTGTGTTTTTTAGAAGGAAAAAGAACAAGCATAATGGCTCAGGTTGTTGAATTCGTTTCACTAAACCTATAAATTTAGACTAATTCGTAATTGTAGGGATATAAAACTTGCTTTCAATGTTAACTTAATGTAAATTTGAAGTAAATAATTTTTAAACTTAAAAGAATTGGCGATGCAAAAGCAAATATTCAAAGAGGATCAAGTTTACCAAAGATGGGAACTGACACTAATAATAGGATTTCTTACACTAGGATTGACATATAGATTTGTAGAACAAAATTTCATCAATCCAGTAGAGAATGCCATTTCTACTACGGCGTTTTTATTCATTGTTGCCTTGCTAGGTGGAGTGTATATGTATTTTCGTTCATTGAGACTTTCAGTGAAAGTGACGGATAGTTTCATTAGTTTTAGATATCACCCTTTACAGGAAAAGCGACATAAAATTAATTGGTCTGAAGTAACGAATTATGAAATGGTAGAAACATCTTCTATCGCTCAGTGGAATGGTTGGAATATCAATTTCAGTAATGAAAAGATATTCACGGTGAATGGTAAAAATGGAATTAGGATTTTTACTGAAAATGGAGAGCAATATTTCATTGGTTCTAAGGATACTGAAGGATTAAAAAAGGCTGTAGATAAGGTATTTCCTTAGCCATATAGTTCTTTATGATGATAATGAAAGCCCAAGTTTGACAGATGTTGAACTTGGGCTTTCCCTTTTTATTTATTCATTTTTCAATAAACTTGCTTCGCCATTCCAAAAAAAATCGTTAAATTCACAATTAAGGAATAAGAGATATGATTTATTTTTTATTCCCAAGAAATTCAAAACCCGAATTTTTACTACAAAATGCTTCTTTACCCGACTTTTATTTATTGTAATAGTTGTACTAATATTCTACTTCTAAAATCTGGTAAGAAATATTTTATCAATCTTATTACGAATTGCAAAGAGAAAACCTGCACTGAAATGTCAAAGAAAATCACCGTTAGATCTGGTAAAGGATCATTTAAGTTAGAAAAGAGCGATAAATACGTAGGTATCAAAACCAAAGATGCCAATTTTTCCAAAAACGAGAAATCCATTGAGAAAACATCAAGGATCTACCTTGGTGGATTTGAGGTCATGGAAGTGAAGAAGAAAGGCGAGGAAGCTTTGGATAAACAACTAGATAAACTTCGTAAAAAAGATGCAGTAGACGTAGGTTCTCACATTTATCATCTAGAAGGTGATAGTAAACCTATCATTCCTACTGGAGAAATCTATATTGTATTTCATGAAGGAACGAACGAGGAAGAGCAACTCATCGTATTGGATGAATATAAATTGGAATTGGTCGAAAGAAGGGCTGACAACAGAGTCATCGCCAAAGTAACGGCAAAATCCAGAAATCCATTCAAGGTGGCAGAAGAGATGGAGAAATATCCATTAGTGAAAGTAGCTGAGCCAGATCTGGATGTTCCTTTAGATGATTATGTATTCTTTGAGCCAGAAGATCAGCTATACGAACACGAATGGCACCTGCAAAATCCAGGTTTCGTAGTGGATTTTAATAAGCGAATGAAAAAAGGAGCAGATACCAAAGTGGTAGATGCTTGGAGAAGATTGGACGGATTTGGATCAGATGATGTCGTCGTTGCTATAATAGATAATGGCTTCGATCTCACGCATCCAGATTTATCAGAAAAAGTGCATAAACCTTGGGATTTGTGGGCAGGAAGCCCGAATATACTTCAAGGCGATCCATCCTTTACGCATGGTACACCTTGTGCAAGTGTGGCAGTAGCCGATCTGAATGCTACAGGTATGGTAGGTTCTGCTCCTAAAGCCAAGTTCATGCCCATCAGTGGTACGAGTTTCAGTCTAAGAGCGACAGAAGCGATGTTCAATCACTGTATTGATAATGGAGCAGATGTCATCAGTTGTAGTTGGGGAACGACGGATGTTTTCTTCGATTTGAATTCATTGAAAAAAGATGCTATTTCTAAAGCTGCTAGAGAAGGTAGAGACGGAAAAGGCTGTGTAATATGCTACGCCGTAGGAAATGATGGTTTGGATTATGTGAGTTTTTATGCTGCACATCCAGACGTGATAGCAGTAGGAGCTTGTGATAGTAATGACAGACATTCCTCTTATTCCAATCAAGGAGAAGAAGTAGACGTAGTTGCTTCTTCCAATGGAGATTGGCCTATCGTAGCAGCTCGTGCTTGGTGGGATAATGGTATTTCTAGTCGTGAAGGCGATTTTAAATATTGGGCAGATGGACAAAATCGTAGTGGTTTTCATAAGCATTTTGGAGGAACATCTGCAGCTTGTCCACTAGTGGCAGGTATTTGTGCTTTAGTGCTTTCTGCTAATCCAGACTTGACTTCAAAAGAAGTGAAATCTCTTATTTGTCGCACCGCTGATAAGATAGGCGATGCTCATGATTATGATGCCACTGGACATTCCAGGAAATATGGACATGGAAGAGTTAATGCAGATAAAGCAGTAGCAGAAGCCATCCGTATGAGAGATGGTGCATCCGCAGAACCACCAACAGAGGTAGAAGGTCAAATTAAGACAGGACAAGGCATTTTTCGTTTCAATGTAGAACGCCAATCAGCAGTAGGTTACGGTGTACAAATGGGCGTATTCGCTAAATATGGTAATGTATTGATAGCTGTAGAAAAATTACAGAAACAATTTGCACAGCCTATCATTGTAAGTATCAATGAATTAAATGGAAAAACAGTCTATAAGGTCGTTGTAGGTGCTTTCCAAAATAAATCAGATGCTTCCGATTTGAGTAAACAAATGAAGACTGCTGGTGTGGTTGGGTTTATTAGGAATTTTAAGGATTTGTTGGTATAAGATATAGAGTTGATTTTAAATAATGGAAAGATGTTATTATGCTGCGTTTGGAGTGTAGTGGCACCTTTTTTTATATTTGAAAAATTGCAATAAAACGAGGAACTTTAATACTCCATTTGAAGATTATTATTAAGAGTAGAATAGTGAAAATTGTAATAACTCAAGCAGTAACACATGAAGTTAACAAAAGCAGAAATCGAAGAAATCATAGTAGGTTGCTATACAGACGATGAAGCAACTATGGGCTGGACAATTTATATGGACGAAAATATCAACTATCCTTTTGAGGCAGAATATTTAGCCAAGAAAAAATCAGGAGAAAAACAATGGCAAAAAGTTACAGTTGTTGATAATGAAACTGATGACTCAAATTTTGAAGGAGGAGTATTTTTTGTAGAAATAGAATTAAATGAAATGCTTATTTCCTGAAGACTTGATAACTTGAGAAATATAAAAGGAGATGAAGAGACAATGAGAATACTCCAAATATGGAAACACAGAAATATAATATGAACTCCCTATCTACGCAAATAAAATGAACAATCCCCCCATAAAATTCGTTATCTAAAAAACTAATCTATTATGTTCGGAATATTTAAGAAAGATCCTATCAAGAAGTTAGAAAAAGAATACCTCAAAGTTCAAGAGGAAGCGATGCGTATACAGCGTACAGGTGATTTACGTGCTTATGCAGTAAAAATCACTGAAGGAGAAGCTATTTTGACAAAAATGGATGAAATAAGAATGAAAAAGAAGTAGTAGTATCTAGCTCTTTTTTATCTCCTCCCAAGTCTTGAACAAAACTTCCTGCGAAGGCTGATCCTTAGGAATTTCTCGCAAAGGTTCGCATTCTTTCAGAGAGTCATATAGATTCTTTGGCAAAGACTGATATAACTGTGTCCCTTTGGTTTTCCAAGCCAGCATTTCATCAGATACTTGTTTGATAACTTTCCCTGGGTTTCCAACTACCAGACTTCTAGGAGGAATCACAGATTTTGCCTTCACAAAACACAATGCTCCAATAATAGATCCTTCGCCAATTTCAGCGTCATCCATAATCACAGCATTCATTCCTACCAATACATTTTTCCCGATATTCGCACCATGAATAATTGCACCATGACCAATATGTGCAGCCTCATGTAAAGTCATAGTCACACCCGGAAACATATGAATCGTGCAGTTTTCCTGCACATTACAGCCATCTTTGATGATAATTCTGCCCCAATCGCCACGTATCGCAGCACCTGGACCAACATATACATTCTTGCCAATAATCACATTTCCCGTTACAGCAGCCAAAGGATGCACATAAGAAGATTCATGTATAACAGGACGGAAACCTTTGAATTCGTAAACCATATCAGTGACCAGTTATCAGTTAGCAATCAACAGTAGTTTTTGGCTTTAGAATGATATAATTAATCAATATGAATGTTGATTTTACGTCCTAAAGTCAGAAGCAATAACAAAACCAAATAATTGCTAACTGCTAACTGTTCACTGAACCTATTTAGATTTAAATTTAGCGATAGCATTTTTAGAGTAATCAGAAAGTACTAGTTTTCCTGATAATTCTGCACGTTTTTCTAGGAGTTCATCCCAATGTTCTGTGCCTTCCCAAAATACTTTTTTGAGTAGTCGCTTAGCTTCTGGATTAGAATGAACAAGTTTTTTTGCCAATACTAAAATCGCTTCATCCATTTCTTCGACAGAATCATAAACTTCTGCGTACAAGCCATTTTCTTTCGCCCATTGAGCAGAACGCAATACTGTGGCATTGATAGCAAGCTGCGACATGGCAGACAAACCTAATTTACGTTCACAAACTGGTCCTACCACAAATGGTCCAATTCCTATCGCCAACTCACTCAATTTGACAGCTGCATATTTCGTCGCAAAACAATAATCAGTAGCACTCGCCACGCCTACACCACCACCTATCGCTTTGCCTTGTATTCTTCCTATGATAATTTTAGGGCACTTTCTGCAAGCATTAATTACATTGGCAAATCCCATGAAAAATTCTTTTCCAGTAGGAAAATCTTCTATACTTGCCAATTCATCAAAACTAGCTCCTGCACAAAAAGTACGTTCTCCTGCTGATTTCAAAATGATGACTTCTACATCATCCCTTTGCCCAGCTTCATTTATCGTATCCTTAAATTTTGCTAATAATTTTCCCGGGAGGGAATTATGAGCAGGATGATAAAAGGTAATTGTTCCTATCCCTTCGCTAACCTCTAGGCTGATATCGCCTAATTGTGTTTTATCTTGCATTGATTGAAAATGGTTTTATTATCGTGCAAAGATAAGCGGACTATTTATTTTTCTGTGAAAAATAGCATTTTATTAAAACAGTACTTGCTTTGGTCAACTTAAAGATTTGCGAAAGCAAAGATTCGTAGATTATCTAGGCTAAGTTTAATAGACTTTTAGGTTCGTACATGTTCTAAAAGTAGATTCGTACATCATCTAAAGTATTCATAAACGTATTAAAATTAATAACCAAGCGACATTATTAGTTGCTGTGGTATTGAACAACACGCAGAAGAAAATATTATAACTACATTTATGTGAGTAATATTTCAAGAAAAATCCTATATTTTTGATTATTTAGAATTGTTACTTAAGTTATTGAAAGCAACTATCTTACTAATTGGAACCAAAATTTATTATTTATGAAATATGTGTGTACTATATTTATTGTGCTTTTCTGCTATACTTTTTCCAATGCTCAATGCGGAACAGGGGAATTAGAAGTCAACTTGGTTTTCAGTACAGATGCCTATGGCTATGAGTTGTATTGGAATCTTGTGCCAGGAGGAAATAACTGTGGATCAGGAACGATTGCAGAAGGAGGAAACAATGCTGTAGGCTGTAATGGAGGTGGAGAACAAAATCAAGCTCCAGGAGGATACGCAAACGGAGCCACGATAACAGAAGGTCCTTATTGCCTTACAGAAGGAGCTACTTATACGCTTTACATGGTAGATGATTATGCTGATGGCGGAATGAGTGTGGATGTGAATGTCAATGGCTTTATTGTCAATTCTTTTACAATAACTGGAGCAGGTGGAGCATTTAATTTTACTGTTGCTGAACCTAGCCAGTATGATTTAGTGATGGAATCCTTAAATCTTCCTATCTACCAGCCAATAGGTGATGCGATTATCGCAGGTAAAATTCAAAACCAAGGACAGGAGACGATTACTTCTTTTGATATTAATTATGAAGTAGAAGGCGGTGCTACAGTAACATCTACTATTTCTGGTATTTCTATTCCTAATAATGAAATGTATAGTTTTACCCATCCGATTCCTTGGAATGTAACTGCTGAAGGAGAATATTCCGTAGTAGTATTCACATCGAATCCAAATGGAAATACTGATGGAGATCCAAGTAATGATCAAGCAACAGCAACAGTAGAAGTGGGGCCTGGTATTCCTAATAGAATTGATGATTATCTTCTAGGTGAACCAGTAATGGAAGAAATCGTAAATGCTTCTGATGAATTGGATAAACCTACTGATTTGGATTTCTTTCCTGTTTTGAGTAAGAAAGAATTATGGATAGTTAATAAGAAAACAGCACCTAACGGAGGGACGACAGTTATTGTATCCGATGCAGGAGAATCGAATCAGAATTCTATAGAAAAACAAGATGGAAATGCTTTGCATTTCATGTCTTTGCCTACTGCGATTGCTTTTGGAGATGATGAATTCTTTGCTACTGCTCCAGGCGTATTTGATGCCAATCAAGGGCAAGGAGGAGGAGGAGCTTTTACAGGTCCTACACTTTGGACAAGTGATCCAGCTATTTATGCACAGCCATCTGGTGGAAATGGTAGCCATATGGATATGTTACATGCTAGTTCATATTGCCAAGGAATAGCTCACGAATCTGGTAATATCTATTGGGTTTTTGATGGTTTGAATAATGATATTGTCCGATATGATTTCAAGGAAGATCATGGTCCTGGTGCAGATGATCATTCTGATGGAGAAATACTGCGTTATTCACAAGTAACCGTGACAAGAGATCCTAATGATAAGGTAGTGAGCCATATGGTGATCGACAAATCTACAGGTTGGTTATATGTTGTGGATTATGGTAATCAGAGAGTATTCAGAATGGATATCAATTCTGGAAATATTGGATCTACGCCTAGTTATGGTCCATTTGAGGCATTGGCTCTTTACAAACATATGGTAGGATATACATGGGAAAATGTAGTGACTACAGGATTGCTAGAACCAGCAGGAATAGATATTATCGAAGATAGAATGATAGTAAGTGATTATGCTACAGGCGAAATTATCATCTATGATATTGCAACTATGCCAGCAGTAGAATTGGGTAGAATAGCTACACCAGCAGAAGGATTGATGGGTGTAAAAATAGGACCAGAAGGAAGTATTTGGTATACAGATTATGATGGAAATAAAGTATATAAAGCTAATGCAGATAATATAACGATTAGCATAAATGAAGCTGAACTGTTATCTGCTAGTATTTTTCCTAATCCTAATAATGGTGATGCATTACAAATCAGATTTGAAGAATTATCAGATTATGAAATCAATATTTTTGATGTTTCTGGTAAGAAGCTGAAAAGCTATTCCTTCGATGCAGTACAAAATGTAGAATTGGAATTAGCTTTGAATAATGGCATTTATTTAGTAGAAATTAATGATTTATTGAATGCTAAAAGAATGACAGAGAGAGTGACTATTTCTAAGTAAATTCTAGTTATAAAATATTAAATTAAAAGGGGAATAGTTATTAACTATTCCCCTTTTTTTGATTTCTAATCTCTCCGATCTCTCTTCTTACTGCCCCAATTTTGGCTTCGTCTACTACTCTGACTATTAGGTTTTCTACGTCTATTGTTATTAGACTGTTGCTTTTTAGGCTTCTGTCCTTCAGACTCTTCCCCTTCATCCGGGAATGGATGATCCTCTCTTACTGGTAGCTGCTGCTTAATCAATTTCTGAATATCCCTTAGATAAGGACGTTCTTCCATCATACAGAATGATAATGCAATTCCACTAGCACTAGCACGACCAGTTCTACCTATTCTATGTACATAAGTTTCCGGTACATTAGGCAAGTCAAAATTAACAACCAATGAAAGTTCATCTACATCGATTCCTCTAGCAGCAATATCTGTAGCTACTAAAACAGTCGTAGTTCCTTTCTTGAAATTTTTCAATGCTTTTTGTCTAGCATTTTGTGACTTATTACCATGGATAGCTTCCGCTACAATGTCACTTTTCCTTAGTACCTTGACGATCTTATCTGCACCATATTTAGTTCTGGAAAA
>JBNMOV010000162.1:0-9625 GCA_051275765.1 Maribacter sp.
GAACCTGTGAATGATTTTTGTACAAAAAAAGAGTATGAAGTTTTCATGTCTCAGGTCAATAGTTTTGAGAAAATGCTCATTCAATCTGATACTTATCTGATTAAACTTTATTTCTCAATATCAAAGAAAGAACAAGCTAAACGATTTAAGGAAATAAGAAATAGTGCTTTGAAACGGTGGAAAATGTCTCCTGTTGATGAAAAAGCTCAATCGTTGTGGGATGAATATACGTCCTATAAAGATAGAATGTTTGAGACTACAAATACAGAAGACACCCCTTGGACAATCATAGATGCTAATAAGAAATCTAGTGCTCGATTAAATGCGATTGCACATATTTTAGAATCAATTCCTTATTGAAATAACTCCTTCGCATAATTTGGAGGGTATTATACTTATCTCTTTACTTATACGCAATTGAATAATGGTTTTCGTATATAAACAGAACCATATTATTCAATAGACTTTATTACGAATAGTTTTTTATGAGAGATAAATTAGAGACTTTGAAAATAAACAAGGCATTTTTCGAAAATCGTAGCCTTAGCTACGGTTGAGGGAAATAACGCAGTAGATTTTTAAAAGGTCGATTTGGCTATAATCAATTATTAGTAATAAAGTCTAATGGTATATAAGTTTTTATTTCTAAGATTGTTAAAAATAATTCTATAATTTATCAGCAATAAAACGAGCACTTCTAATCGCTCCTTCCATATATCCTGGACAATAATTGGCTGTTTCTGCTCCTGCTATAAATAGACTATTATTCCAATAATCATTTTGATAAATAGAATGACCATTATTTTGATGTGGAAGAACATGAGCATCATATGGAGCAAAAGTAAAGGGTTCATTCCGCCAAACAGTTTCTTCATATTTCACAAAATCTTTAGCAATTTCTCCATAGTACTTTTGTAATTGTTTCATCACGAGTTCTAATCGTTCTTCTTTGGAAACAGAAAAATAAGAACCATTAAAAAAACCTTTAAGTGCGAAATGTGATTTTTCATAATTTGAATGATCATACATTTCTGGAATAGGACCTACATTACTAAAAATAGTACCACTCTTATTTTTTTCTTTCCAAAAAGGTTGTTCATAAGTCAATCCTATTTTAATAGATTCACCCATCCACGTATGCGTATTTTGAGCAATTTCTATAAGCTTTTGAGGAAGTGTAGGATTGAATTGTATAGTTTTAATTAATAAATATGGAGGTAATGTAGAGATTACTTTTTTCGTTTCAAAATGATGCATTTCTGAAAATAAAGAAATACCATTTTCTTCTTGTTGAATTGACTTTATGCTTTGACTAAAATAGATTTGTTCATCATTAATTCCATTCGCTAAAGTATGAATTAATTTAGACGTTCCTCCTTTTACTCTATAACTAGGATCTGAATTATGTGGTAAATGAACTAACTGAGGAGGACTCGTAGAAGCAGGTTCGAAAATCGCTCGTTCACCTAGTTCTTGCTCAAAAATATCAATATTAAGTTCCTTTAACAAGGCTATTAAAGAGGTATGTTGCGTAGCTAGCCATGTCGCTCCCATTTCTATTTGATGACGAGTTTTTATCCTTCCTCCTAGTCTTTCTCTAGCTTCTACTACATTGACTATCAAATTATTATTTCTCAAAAAATAAGCAAGTGCTAGGCCTGTCAATCCTCCTCCTATAATCGTAATATCAGATTTTATCGTCTTCATATTTTTTCCTTATCTACATGGATTAAACGGCATTTTCATAAAAAATATTTCCGTCGTTTCAGGTCTTTATTCATCTGAAATTAAGAGAAGATTGGGTGAAAAACTTTACGAATCAAACTTTAATATCACATTGTGCATATGTGTTAGGTGAACAAACACCTGACACGGCGAAGAAATTAAGGTTTTCATTTTTATGAAAATGCCGTTCATGGATTAGTATTAATCCTCAATATCTAAAATAGACTGCCGTTTTCTATTAATCATTAATTTAGTTACATCTGGACGAGAATAATGTCCTACAGAATCAAAATTATGACGCTCTTCCAATACTCGATTAAAATCAATCGTTCCAGTAAATAAACCTTCTTTATTGACAATTGGTTCTATGATCCATTCACCATTTGGAGCAGCTATACATGAACCTCCATCTGCTAATATATCTGGAGCATTTTCTATAATCTTTTCTAGATGAGGCGTATCCTTTGGAAAATCCTCTTTTCTCATTAAACCAGACACAGACACGACAAAAGACCTCGATTCTTTGGCGATAAAAGACGTAATATCATCTGTATTTCGTTTAGCACCTGGCCATACAGCGACATGAAGATTCTCGCCTTGTCCATACAAAGCCGTTCTCGCCAAAGGCATCCAATTTTCCCAACAATTGAGTCCACCTACTGTAAATTTTTTCAAAGAATGTACTCTTAAACCATGACCATCGCCAGGTGACCAAGTTAGACGTTCGTCATATGTAGGTTGTAACTTTCGATGTACCGATTTGATTTTTCCTTTGGCATTAATATACACGAGCGAACAATATAAACTATGCCCTCCCCTATTCTTTGCTCGTTCTATAATACCTAGATAAATAGCGATATGATATTCCTTAGCCAGTTGACAAATGTCATCCAGTTCTCCTGCTTCTATCTGTATAGAATTTCTAATATAATGTGCATGAATTTCTTTTTGAATCGTAGAATTGAATGCTGCACCATCTGTCAAAGACAACCAAAAAGGATAACCAGGAAGCAGCCCTTCTCCAAAAATAACGAGTTCGCATTTCTCGACTCCTGCTTCTATGATATAGGATTTTATTTTGTCCTTCGTTTGTTCTTTATTGAGCCAAACGGGGGCTATTTGAGCCATGCCTATTTTTAGTGTGTTTTGCATCTTTTATTTACTTTATTGACATTAGGCACCTTCAAACATCAAACCTATTCTTCCTTCAACATCTCCTTATTCAACAACATTTTAACTAAAGATATGGCAGCCAAAATAATGATAAATAAAGCAGGAAATCCGCCTAATACAGACAAGATCCTTATTCCATTAATGCCATTGGTGGAAAGCATGATATAAGTTAGTCCGCCAATGACTAAACCCCATATTATTTTGATAAAAGTAGGTGCTTCGCCATCGTTTTCTTGGCTATCTATGGAAGAAATAGAACTCATCGCAGAGATATTGGAATCTGCTGCGGTTACGTAGGATAGAAAAATAATACATAAGGTGAAAATGCTAAGTATTTTACCAAAATGGAGCTTGGAAAATACTTCGTACATCACGGATTCTTCTCCGTTTTGAGTCATTAATGTATAGAGCGAATTATCTAATAACTCATTCATATGCAAAGTGATTCCGCTGATTATCGTCATCCAAATAATGGCAAAAACGGACGGAATAATCAGATTAAAATGAATATAATCTCTTACAGTGTAACCTTTGGCTATACGTCCTAAAAAAAGAGAAGCAATAGGTGCCCATGCAAACCAATTTGCCCAATAAAAGATGCTCCAGCTATTGAGCCAAGAATCATCCAAACCACTTCCTAAATTGGTACTTCTAGGAATAAAATCGATGATATAATCCTTCATTCCTATCACGCCTAAGGATAATGTTTCTGTAGGATAACCTAATGTAAATACATAAAAGGCGATAAAAATAAAGGCGATAATATTAATGGTAGATAACCATTTGATTCCTTTTTGTAAACCTGTAATCGCCGAAAGAATAAAACTAGCTATAATCAATATTCCAACTATCGCCATCAAAGTATTATTCTTTTCTAATCCAAAAAGATATTCTAATCCACCTAACATAGACAAAATTCCAGCTCCCAAAGAAGCAGACATTCCTAAGACTAAAGCATACAAACAAATGATATCTAATATATTATTTTGAGTATTATTTCCGTCTTTTTGAGTAATCGGATATAGGAGCGAAGACATCCTAAATGGTCTTTTTAAATTATAATAAACCAGTGCGAAAACCAATCCCGTAATGCAATAAATCGCATAAGGTGTAAATGACCAATGCATATACATGGTAGACATCGCAAATTCTAATGATTCTGCTGAATTGTTTGCGATTTGAAGTCCTTCGGGTGGTGTGGCGTAATGATATAAAGGTTCTGCACAGCCCCAAAAAAGAATTCCTGTAGCTATCGTGGTACAAATACTGATGGCAAACCATCTCCATTTAGTCAGGATAGGTTCTGCTTTTTCTCCTCCTATTTTTATTTTAGCTAAAGGAGAAAAATAAGTAATGGCGAGTAAAATGATAAACACAAAACTGCTCCAAGTAAATAACCAACCAAATTTGGCTAATACCCAATCATTCGTAGTAGTAATAACTTTTGTGAATAATTCATGATTGATTTGGCTAAAAATAACTGTTCCAAGAATGAGGAGTAAAGGAGGATAAAATACCCATTTATTGATTTTGTTTTGATCTGTTTCTTGCATACTCTTATTTCAATCTATTTTTTACTACTCAACCTTTCCCTAAAAGTAGGATCGAGTTCCTGCACCGTAGTCAACGAAGATAACTTTTTATTGATGGCTTCCCAATCTGCATCACTGAATTCATATTCCCAAATCGTAGTGTAGTTATCTTTATTATAGATTTTAATCCCGTTTTTGGTGTGTCCATAAGTCTTAATGGGCTGTGCTTTTAAATTCTTGTATTGGAATTTATATTGTCCTCCCTTTTCAATACTAAGACTTGTGTTTTCAAAGGTTATTTCATCAACTAATCCCTTCATTTTTACACTCAATAAATCCAAAATAATCATAGGAATAAATAACAATAAAATTAATTTTGAACTTAATGCAAATGCTGTCATCAGAATAACAACCACTGGCATCAAAAACCTGAAGCCATGTTTTTTGAAGGATATTTTGACAATATTTAATCTTTGGAAATTTTCGTTCATGCCTTTCATTATTATATATTAGAAAGTGTAAAAAAAATGGATGTAGATCCCATCTACATCCATTTTTTTATATTATTTAAGTCCATCATCTACTCGTTAGGATAAATTATAAAAACTCTACTCTAACTGTAAACTGTTTATTGGTCAATGTTTACTGCTCTCCCCTTCCTTCTTCATCATCTGAAAAGTAAACCAACCCAACACAATAATAACTAATCCCATAATTCCATACAACCACATTTCATTTTCAAATAATGGGCTGCCTTTCACTTCTTCTGCCTTATCTGTTTTTTCTTCCTTTCCTAGCGTAAGACTTTTAAGGTTTTCTGGTATTTTATCCTCGAAATAACTAATGTCGTATTGAGGAGCAGAAGCTGTTTCATTACCATATGCTAGATAATATTTCGCAGGTTTTGAAATACGTGTTACCAATTCATGTTGATAGCCATTGATAATAATAGAGCCTATATTCAATGGTTGATTATCATTATTATCAATGATAATTTTCAGGTGCTGTGTAGCAGTACTTCTGAAATTGAATGTCCCTTCTTCCATTGAATTCAAGGTAGTATTGACTAGGCTAGAATAATTCAGTTTCCAACCTTTTTGAGTCTGTACACTATCTCTGGCATATTGTATTTTCAAAGGGCGATAATAATCTATTTCGTCCTTGATTTCAATCTGTACTTGACTCAATGGAACAACCTCTCCCAAGTCAATCGATATCCCTGTCCTTTTCTTTTCAGCGTTATTTTCCTTATCCATTCTTTTGATAGGAAAATTGACATAATTACCTTTCGTAAATGTATTGAGAGCAAGGCTACTAGAAAGCAATTTTGGCTTTTCTTTGCTATTAATAACTACACGAAAATAACGATATTTAGAATCCTTGAAAGCAATGTCCGTAAACTGATAATCTGTTATCGCATTCTTGATCGAAAGTATTCTATAATTCTCCACTACAGTAAACCATTCCTTTTGGTCCTGACTACCTTCTAGCTTTATTTTCCAATCAAAGTTCTCTTGTTCGAAATTAAGATGAATATGATTGACTACATTTTCAGTAGGCATTTTGTAGGTGAAAAAATATTGATTTCCTTTCTTAGACTCATTCAGTAGCTTGGCATCGTATGCATTGCTTTCTGTTTTGTCTTCAGTGATTCCTATGATGTAAGGAGCTTCGATAGATTCGCCTTCATCGCTAGTGCCATAGATTCTCATATTTTGAGAACTTACATCATGTGGCAATACGATTTTATGCCATTCTTCTGAGATACCTTGTATTTCTCTTTTACTATCGTATTCATTGACTTGTGCGAATGCAGTATTAGCAATAAAAACTAATGCTAGTAAAACAATATTATTTTTCATTTTCATCAGATATGACATGCTTGTATTTGTTGTATAAGAATGAGATAATTAATAATAAAATCCCTAGAGAAATAAATACGATAGTCTTAGATATGGTATTCAAATGAGAAATATCATAAGCAAATAATTTTATCAACGTAATGGCGAATAAAATAATAGCTCCTATTCTCAAATGCTTTTTGCCTTTCCATATTCCTAAAGCAATGAGCATCAAGGAATATACACCCCAGAAAATACTTAATCCTAATTTGTAGGATTCTGTAGGATTCGCAATGGTCATCCAATAAACTAATTCACTACTCGTGATCCATAATACAGCTACAGCTACAATGAGTTCAAATATCAGATTGAAATTAATATTCATGAATTCCTCCCTGATATAGCGATAAGTGGTGTACAATAAAGCCAAGACAAAACCTATCGAAATATAACGTATAGCAATATGGAATCCTCCTCGACTATAATATTCGACATCTGTCTGACTAATATAGCTATCTCTCAATAAACTAATGACAAACAGTCCCAATAATAGAAATACAAAAACACCTACTATATTAATCGCGATATTCACGAAACCAAGCGTTCTATTCTTTATCTTTTTCATATTGATAAAGGATAAAACAGTAAGAAATAACATGCTAAAATTGATGATCCAAAGGGTTTTGAATTTCATTAAATCCTTATCATATGTAGTGTAAGTATAATCGTAGTCTGTTTCTGTCACTTCTCTTGCAGACAAGAAGGATAACTGATCGAAATAAGCAGATATCTCTAAGCATACTGCCATATAAATTGTTCCAAATAGAGCTGCATTGATAGCAAAAGTAATGAATCCTCTAATGAAATCATCCTTTACAATCGTAGAAGGAAAATCCTTTTTACTATTCCAATAACTAATCAATCCAAGTGTGGCAGCAACTAGAATTCCTGTTAAGAAATTGATATTAAGGAAAGGACTCAGATTTATGGCATCGCTTCCATAGATATTCCCAAGGCTCATTCCCCAGTCATGTAATAGGCTCATTCCTGCTACGAGTAGGACTCCATAGGAAATCCATTCATAGGTTTTTATCTGTTTCATTCTACCTATCCAGAATAATAATGCTCCTTGTGCTATCCATAATAGCGTAACCCAATTTCCATCTAACTGAACAGGAATAGCTATCGTAATGAAAACGATGACCAATCCTGACACGAAATAAAACAGATGGCGATCACCTAGCTTCTGCTTAAAAACAGTGCCTGCTACAAGGAAATGTATCACAGCATTGGCTAGTGTAAACAAGCCTAAATAATGCTCGAAAGGATAGACTCTTACATTGGATACTTCTTCTATATAATACTCACTCAATAAGTAATAGCCTATTCCATAATAAACAAATGAATTTGCCAATAATAGAAGGATATCTCCAATATTGAATTTTTCCTTTTTTATCAATTTATAGGATAAGAAAATAAGGTAAAATAGAATAAAGAATACAGATGCAAAAAGCAATGCTGTGCCGAGATCTCCGTTTTCATGACCTTCTCCCAACCAAGCTCCATAAATAAGCCAAGTAAAAATAAAGGATGAATAATACAATGGTTTCCAATATTTGAAGAATGCAATACCCAATATACCAGCATTGATAACTGCCATATAAGTAAAGAGAACATTGGCATCTCCAGAGTCATTACTCAGCAAGAAAGGAACAGTATATGCACCTACCAAACCTATATGTGCGATGACTTGCTTATTGTAGTTTATCGCTGCGACGACAGCAAAAATGGTAAACAGCACCATGAGTCCAAAGGCGACTGCCTGTGGAATGAGGTCATAAAAACTATATGCCGCAAAAGTGATAAAATACATGATCGCTATTGCTCCACTCACGAGTACAGCACTATAATTCTTGTATTTCGCCTTAAGTTTGATACCAAATGCCATCAAACCTAAACCCGCTACATATCCTAGAATAATCCTAGTCAATGGACTAATCAAATCATTCTCTATCGAATATTTCGCTCCTATTCCTACACCTATAACAAGGATGATAATACCAATCTTATTGATCAGATTCTCACCAATGAATTTTTCCCAACCAGAGGATAATACTGATGGTTTATTGATTTTAGGTTTTGATGGTGCAACAGATTTTGGTTTGAGTTGTGGCAATACCTTTGGAGGCACTGGTACTTTTTCTTCCTTTTTTGGAATCTCGAGAGGTGGAGTTTGAGGATGTTCGACGAAATCCTCCACCTTTGGTATTTCTGCTGTGGGCTGCTGTATCTTTATGATTTCATTTCTGACATCATGGATCTCCTTAGAAAATGCAACCTGTTTCTGGCTGATATTATCCAGTCGCTTGAGCAGCTGTTCTAATAATTTCTTATTATCCATATTGGCTTTTTCTGATTGTCCAATGTTTGGCTTTTGCCTGCATTGTTCAATCAAGATAGGTTTTAAAAAGTAGAATTACAAATTTGCTAAGATTTGAAAAATATAAGGAGGATATTATACCAATTTGAATCAAAAATGTCTCATTAAATTTGGCAATAAAAAAACCGCTTTATCTAAGAAGATAAGCGGCTTTTTTCTAGATGCAGGGGCTGGACTTGAACCAGCGACCTTCGGGTTATGAGCCCGACGAGCTACCAACTGCTCCACCCTGCGGTGCAAAAGTAATACTTTATTGCTAATAAAAAAGCCTTATTTGATATTATAATATAAATAAAAATCTGATTTTTTCATAACTACCAGATTATTAATGGATTGTAATTTTTTTATTTTAAATAAAAAATTAAGAATTGGCAATATTTATATAAAATTGATGAAAATATTAATATATATGCTAAAAATTCATTCCATAGTAAGTCATAATAATTAAATTTATATTAGACATTATCAGTAATATTGTTAAAAAACTACTTATCCAAATACAAAACATGGAAGAGGCTAAAATAAAAAGATCAATACGAAATGCAGCTTTGCTAATCAAAATTGCTGCTGGATTCATCATTTTCAGTAACCTGATGGGAACATTATCTTTTTTGTCAATGGATATTTCGAGTATTTTGAATGGACTTTCTAGTGAATTTGAACTTCTAATATTTATTATCAAAAACACCCTATTCATGAGTATGGGTATGGTGCTGATTGGTATTCTTTATTTTGTTGGGGGCATTTACTTAGTGAAACGTATTTAATAAATTGAACCAGAATGGGTAGTAATTTTTTCTTCTAAAGAATTCAAAAAATCGTTGCATAGCCGTAGCTACGGAACTATTTTTTGTGTTTTTTAGAAGGAAAAAGAACAAGCATAATGGCTCAGGTTATTGAATACGTTTCACTTA
>JBNMOV010000163.1:0-9616 GCA_051275765.1 Maribacter sp.
TCTCAATGAGGATCGTTCCATTTTCAATAACTTCATCGCCATTCATCGTAATAATCCTAGCATTAGTAAAAGCGATTTTGCCTTCTGGTTTATCGTGTTCTAATTCCAGTTTTATTTTCAATCCTACAGAATCCATAGGCGGTACAGAATCTACAGCTCCTTCTAAGAACAGGAAACGCTCTGTCAATTCGTCTGTGAAATATTCATTTCCTAATGTCCAATGTACTTTTTTGCTATCCTTAGACCAATGCAAATTGATACCAGCATCTCTTCCTACTTGAGCCACAGGAAATGCCTTTGTTTTAGCTGTCAAACCTAATGGCTTACCAGTTTTAGGCATAGGAGCGATATATACTTTGTGCAATTCTGCGAAAGCAATCCATTTATTATCTGGACTAGGAACCCATTGATTGGCATAAGTAGAATTGAAATGAATTTTTTCATCTGTCCCATCTAGTTTGAAACTCTTGAATGCCTTAGTTGGACCTCCAAAAAGATAACCACCTGTGTTGACTTGTATGCGATCTCCTTTGGTATTGAATCTAGGGTTTTCGCCTTGTGGTACAACTAATTCTGCTGTGCCACCATTAGAAGCTATAATGTAAATACCTGGTTCTTTGGAATGGCTGAAGCCCATTTGCATATTTCCACCTTCTTTGCGATAAACGACTTGTTTGCCATCAGGAGAAAATCTAGGTGTGCGGTAAATACCTTTTTTAGTGGTAATTTTTTTGCTAATACCACTTGCCAAATCCATTGTCATGATAGCACCCATTTCTTCATCATTCCAAGTGGTATAAACAATAGATTTACCATTTTTTGAAAAATCTGGTTCAAATTCAAAATCTGTAACTTTAGTTAATCTCTTTGGTTTACCTTTTGGCAAATCCATTTTCCAAATATGTCCTACTGCATTGAAAATAATATACTTATCATTAGGAGCAGTAACGCAATGACGAATGACATTGACATCGAATTTTTCAGGAGCAGGATCATTTTGAAACTGTACAGTTTCTTGTAATCTGATTTTGGCATCTATAGAAAACGGAATTTCTGTTGCCTTACCAGAACTTACTTCTACTTTCCAAATCTTACCTTTTCCCCAAATAACAATATGTTTATCATCTTGCGTCCAGTCATAACCAGTATAAATCCCAAAAATCGTCCACGCTTCTTGCTGATCTTTAGAAAGATTATCAAAAATGGGCCATTCTTCGCCAGTTTCTAAATCATGTAGGTACAATACTGTTTTAGTTCGTACTCTTTTGATAAAAGCAAGCATTTTTCCATTGTTGGAAATTTGAGGACGGCAAGCTCCACCTGGACCTCCTGTGATACTTTTGGTTTCTCCTTTTTCCATGTCGTAGCGTTTGACTTGGAAAATTTGTGAATTAGGATCTTTATTGTATTGAAAACCACCACCAGCATACATATCTTCACTATAATATAGATATTTTCCATCTGATGACATAGATGGTTCGTTGACATCTTGTTGATCATTTTTACGAATGGTAATTTGCATTCCTTCGCCACCAGAAGTGTGATACATCCACATTTCTCCTGCTCCAAGCGAACGAGTAGAAGAAAAATGTTTTCTAGCAATGATATACTCGCCATCTGCTGTCCAAACTGGATTATTCAATAACCTAAAACTTTCTTTTGTGATTTGCTTGGAATTTTCGCCATTGGCACCCATTGTCCAAACATTATCTCCTCCTCCTCTATCTGATGTATAAACGATTTTTTTGCCATCAGGAGAAAATCTAGGCTGCACTTCGTATGGCAATCCACCTAGTAACAATTTAGCTTTACCTCCAGAAACAGGCATGGTATAAATATCGCCCATCATATCAAAAACAAGGGTTCTTCCATCTGGACTGACATCCAGATTCATCCAAGTACCTTCATCTGTAGTGAATTCGATTTCCTTAAATTCTCCAGGAGGATTAGCGACATCCCATTTCTTTTCTTCATCCTGTGCGGAAAGTATTAAGAAAGGAATGACAAATAGAGTAGTGAGTAGTGTTTTTAATTTCATGATAATTAGATTATGATTGGTAGAATGTGAAAGTACGCAGATATTAGAAAAAAGGATAAGTCAGATACGTATATTATTAATAACCGAATCTTTTATTTTAAAAGTAAACAGTATAAAATGCGTAAAGCTTCTAATAAAATTGTCAATCACTTTTTAAACAACTTCAATTCATATACCTAATGTTGGGTAGCTAAAAGAGATAAGCTTAGGTATTGTCAATACAGACAACATATGCTACTTTTGCATCATTATTTGTATTTAGTCTAAATAAATTTAAGGAAAATGAATCGCATATACACATTATTTTTAATTCTATTCTGTTCCCTTGGAATAGAAGCCCAAATCACGTCTGTATCTATAGGAGCAGGATATGCTAGCCAGACATTTGTAAACCTTACAGATGGTAGTACTACCAGTATCAGTGCTGATACTTGGGATTTAGCTTTCACAGTAGTTGGAAGTCAAGACTTAGGTATTTCATTGAATGAAGGATCTGCTTTTGGAGGAACTGCCTTGTCTTTATATTTGGCAGAAGATGTTGATTTTAGTACAACAATAGATCCCAACACTTTAACTAATATTATTTCTAACGACGAAACAAGTTGGGATAATGGAGCATTGAATTCAGTAAATGATGATCAAAATCCATTGGACTTTGGTTGGGGAAGTTACGACCCTTCTACAATGGTCGTTAACGGAGATAAAACCTTCGTCCTAGGACAAAGAGATGGTAGCTACAAGAAGTTCATGATCGAATCACTGAGTGGAGGGATCTATACGATTAAATATGCTGATTTGGATGGAGGAAGTGAGGAAATATCAACAGTTAATAAAGCTGATTTTCCTGCGGCGACCTTGGCTTTCTTTTCCTTTACTTCTGGAGGAATTATATCTGCACCAGATAGTTGGGACATACTTTTTACGAGATATGAGACGATGGTTCCGGACGGAACGGGTGGATTTGCACCATACACTGTTACAGGGGTATTATCTGGATATGGAGTAGAAACAGCTGTGGTAGGTGGAATCGTACCTGATGATATTACTAAAGATGATTTTTATATGAATTATAGTAATGATTTGGATGGTACTTTAGATGCTATTGGTTATGATTGGAAACAATATACAGGTACATGGGATATTGCTACAGATAGAGTTTATTTCGTTAAAAATATTAATGACGATGTTTTTAAAATCAACTTCATTGACTTTGAGGGGTCTTCTACAGGAATTACTATTTTAGATAGAGAATTACTGACAAATACTACAAGTATTAATCATACAATAGAAGGCGTAGAGGAATTTAATGTATTTCCAAACCCTGTTCAAGATATAACGAATATTTCTTTTTCATCAGATAAGGATGATGAGCTCAACATTAGAATATTTGATATTTCTGGCAAACTGTTATTGGATAATCAATCCAATATCCAAAGAGGAGAAAACCAAATCCAATTGGACTTGAATTCGTATGCACAAGGTCAATATATATTATTGATAACTTCTTCAAAAGGCCTTATTTCTACGATTCTCAACAAGCTTTAAATAACGAATAGTATGATACATAATATAACGAAAATTACTTGTTTTTTCTTGTTGTCCATCATCTTATTGGCTTGTAATACTGCTGGTGAAACAAATGATGAAATAAAAGAAGAAGTAGAAAAAGAACATAGAATTGTTTCGCTATCTGGAGCAATAACTGAATCCCTTTATTATATGGGATATGGAGATAAAGTAGTGGGCGTAGATGTGACGAGTACATTTCCTACGGAAGTTCATTCCAAAGAAAAACTAGGTCACGTAAGTAGTTTGAATACTGAGGGAATATTAGGTTTGAATCCTACGATTATACTGGCTGATGCGAATGAAAATACGAATGAAAAACTTCAGACACTAACTAAGGCAGGAATTGACATTACTTATATAGATACAGATTATACGCTAGATAATGCGATTAATATTTGCAATATTCTCAATCAAAAATTAGGTGGAGATAAATCTGATGTATTGAATGAATTAGTTGAAGTAACTGAACTATCTAAGAAAGCTTTGGCTAAGATAAAAATGAATAAAACGACTTCTCCTAAAATCATGTTTATTTACGCTAGAGGACCAGGACAGATGATGGTTGGAGGAGAAAAAACTTCAGCAGAATCTATGTTCGAATTAATAGGTGCAAAGAATGCAGTGTCAGGTTTTGATAGTTTTCAAGCATTCTCTACAGAAGGTTTAGTGGAAGCTCAGCCAGAGGTTATTCTTTTATTTGAATCTGGGTTGAAAAGTTTAGGAGGAATAGAAGAATTCTTAAAAATACAAGGCGTGGATAAAACTCCTGCAGGAATAGATAAACGAATTATAGCAATGGATGGAGCCTATTTACTAGGTTTTAGTCCTAGAAGTCATCAGGCAGCGATAGAATTAGCTCATGCAATTTATAAATAAATATACATCAAGAATAGCTTTGGAAATGTTAGGATGCATATCATTTTGGAGAAACTCCAAGCCCATTTATGGGCTTGGAGCTATCCTTATTGGTGTATTGATAATCTCTATGTTTTTTGGAGCATATCCACTCAATGTAAAGCAAATATTCAGTGCTATTTTCTCTTTAGAAAACTCATCTAATATCCATACATTTTTACTATGGGAAGTTCGTATTCCTCGAATTTTGATGGGCGTTGTCATAGGAGGTGGATTAGCTATATCTGGTGCTGCATTGCAAGGCTTATTTAGAAATCCATTAGCAGATCCATCACTTATTGGAGTGACGAGTGGTTCTATGTTGGCAGCAATAGCAGGGATTATTTTAGTGAGTAGAGGATTTATTGTCGGACCAGTTTGGTTAGGTACATTATTCATTTTCGCTTTGGCAGTACTGGGAAGTTGGTTGTCAACTTTATTCATTTATAAAATTTCTACTTACGAAGGACAGACCTCTATTACAACGATGTTATTGGCAGGGATCGCAATTGCAGCTTTAGCAGGTGCTATTACAGGACTGATGACTTACTTTTCGGAGGAAGACGAATTACGAAATATTACTTTTTGGACACTTGGAAGTCTAGCGTCTGGAGATTGGATTACACTATTAATATTAGGACTTATTCTAGGAACTGTCATGTTTCAACTACTTCGTCTTTCAAGGCAATTGGATATCATGTCATTAGGTGAACAAGAAGCCTATTATATCGGGATTGATGTACAGAAAATAAAGCGTAAGATTATCATTTTAGTAGCCTTGATTGTAGGTCCATGCGTAGCTGTTACAGGTTTGATAGGTTTTATTGCTTTGGTTGTACCTCATTTGATGCGTTCTATTGGATTGGGAAAAAATCATAGGCAGCTCATTCTATCATCAGCTATTGGTGGAGCTATATTATTGGTCATTGCAGACTCGTTTGCTAGAACATTGATTGCACCTTCTGAATTGCCTATAGGCATATTGACAGCATTGATAGGTGGACCTTATTTTTTATGGTTATTACATCAATCACAAAAAGAATTCAGATGATTAAATTGAATAATATATCAGTTTATAAGGGAAATAAAATGATTCTCAATAAGGTGAGTATGAATGTGCACAAAGGAGAAATACTAGCTATAGCAGGAGTGAATGGTTCTGGTAAATCTACTTTGATGAAAGTGATTTCTGGTTACGAAAAACCATTGTATGGAACTATATTATTAAATGATTTATCTATCGAGAAATATCAACAAAAAGAACTTGCTCAGTTAAGGTGCCTTTTAAGTCAGGAAACACATATTCCCTATTCCATATCTGTATTGGAAACAGTCGTGATGGGAAGGTTTCCTTATTTGGAATATGAGAGAGCATCTCAAAGTTATGAGATTGCAAGAGAGATATTATCTGATTTAGAGATAGGACATCTTAGTGCAAGAGATATCAGAACATTATCTGGAGGAGAACGACAGAAAGTACATTTTGCGAGAGTAATGGCACAGATAAGTTCGAAAGGATCAGAGAAGGATAGGTTCATTCTGTTAGACGAACCGTTGAAAGGATTAGATATGGCACAACAGCATTTTATCCTCGCTAAAATACAAGAAAAAGCTAAAAAAGATAATGTCGGAGTTGTGATGATTCTACATGATTTGAATTTAGCAGCACAATATTCAAATAGGATTATCCTATTAGCAAATCAATCTATTCTAGCAGATGGAAATCCTCGACAAGTACTTACAATAGCACATATAAAAGAAGCTTATGGCATGAACGCTTTAGTGACTGAGCATCCTATTTATCATTGCCCCATGATTACAAGTATCAATAAAAATCATTCAAAAATTATGATAGCATAAGCTATCCAACTATCAACAATATGGAAATATTAAAGGATTTAAAAAAACGATACCAATCTTTTAAAGTTGCTAACCCAAAAGTAAGAATAAGAGATGCTGCAAGACAACTAAACGTAAGTGAAATGCAGCTTTTGGAAACATATTTAGGACAAAGTGTATTAAGATTAGAAGGAGATTGGACGGAGTTTTTTCCACATATTATTAAGATGGGACATGTCATGGCATTGACAAGAAACGAATTTGCTGTCCATGAACGTAAAGGAACATACCACAATATCTCATTCATAAAAAAACATGGAATGGGACTAGTTGTAGGAGAAGATATAGATTTACGATTATTTATGAATCAATGGGTTTATGGTTTTTCAGCAAAAAAAGAAGTAAGCGGTACTACTTTATATTCTTTCCAGTTTTTTGATCAATATGGAGATGCTATACACAAGATTTATTCTACACCAAAATCTGACCTTAATACTTATTATCGATTATTGGAAGAATATAAATCAACTAATCAAGAAGGAATTACGGATGTGATACCTAAAATCATATCCAATAAAAACGAGATACCAGATACATTTATTGACAAAGATGCTTTTCAAACAGAATGGTTGGCGTTAAAAGATACACATAATTTCTTTTCATTAGTTAGGAAATATAAACTATCCAGAAAACAAGCTTTGCGATTAGCTCCAGAAGGACATAGTTACCAATTGGGCAAATCAGCTATAGAAGAAGTTTTGGAAGGTGCTGCTGACTTGGATATTCCTATCATGGTATTTGTCAACAATAAAGGATGTATTCAAATTCATACAGGAAAGGTTAAAAAGGTATTCAAAATGGGCGAATGGTTCAATATCATGGATCCATTATTCAATCTTCATCTGAATACTGAAGGAATAGATGATGTTTGGATAGTGAAGAAACCTACTAAGGATGGAATAGTGACGAGTATAGAAGTATTTGATAAGGAAGGCGAACTTATCATGTATTGTTTTGGAAAAAGAAAACCAGGGATTCAAGAATTGGAATCATGGAGAAACCTCATAGAGGAAAAGGTGCAATCTTTTATTATATAATTTGTTGATATTGGAGGGTAGAGAAGTTCATGTATGAGTTTTTCTGCTCTCCTTTTATTTTATTAAGTATGAAATATCTAATATTTATAATAATATTTTCCATTTCAATGGTTCATCTTGCTTTTACTCAAGAAGATTTGGATAGCTTAGAATTAGCATGGGATGTGATAATGGAAGATGTGGTGGTCACTGGACAATATACTCCAACAGATTACAGAAATGTACTTCATGAAATTAAAGTGATTAAGAAAGAGGAGATAGAATTGAAAGGAGCTACGAATCTGGAAGAATTACTGATGCAAGAAACAGGCATTAGAATATCACAGGATGTTATTTTAGGAAGTAGTATGTCTTTGCAAGGGTTGAGTGGAGAAAACATTAAAATAATGATCGATGGTGTACCTGTTTTAGGACGATTGGGAGGGAATATAGATTTGAGTCAGATTTCTATGGATAATGTAGAACGCGTAGAAATAGTGGAAGGTCCAATGGCTGTTAATTATGGAACAGATGCCTTAGCAGGAGTGATTAATATTATTACCAAAAAAAGCCAAAAAAATAATTACCAAGCGACTATTAATTCTGCTTATGAAAGCATAGGAACACAAGATTATAGTGCAAACATAGGCATTAGGACAAAAAATAATTTGATTATAAAATTCAATGGAGGTTGGGAATATTTTGATGGTATTCTAGATTCCTTAGATGTAAATGGTAATGAACCTAGAGATTTACTTTGGAATCCTAAAGAACAATGGAATGCGAATGCCTTAGTTTCATACAGAATAAATGAACAACATAAATTAGCATTTTCCTTAAATTATTTTAATGAAATAATCAAAAATGATGGAGAAATGAGGCGACCAGAATATCGTCCTTATGCTTTCGATGATACGTATAAAACTAAAAGATTTAATCTTTATTTGACTTATGATGCAGAATTTAAAAAAGGGTTATACCTACAAACACTAGTATCATGTAATCAATACACGAGACATAAAAATAGCTATAGAACTGAATTTAGTGCAGATACTATTTTCAATGAAGATGGTAGCTTCGATTTAACATTTTTCGAAGATTCATCTACGTTTATACAGCCGATAAACGTAGGAGAATTTACGATAGACGATCAGGATACTTCAAAATTTAATCAAGTTCTTTCTAGATCGACACTTGCTTACGAATTTGATAAAATTCCATTAAGTATTCAAGGTGGACTTGATTTTTCTTATGATAATGCCATTGGTAAAAGAATTTTCGATGAAGACGAATCAAAGCCTAATTTTAGCCAATTAGGAGACTATGGAATATTTACGAAATTAAGATATGATCCAATACTAAATTTAAGCATAGAAGGAGGAATTCGATACGCTTATAATACGAAGTACAATGCTCCTATTATTCCATCGTTACACCTCAAGTACAACCTAGGTAAATCATTGATTTTCAGAGTATCATGTGGGAAAGGATTCAGAGCTCCTTCTTTAAAAGAACTCTATTTTAATTTTATTGATTCTAATCATTACATCATAGGAAACAGAGAACTGTCCGCTGAAAATTCAAATAATATCCAAGGAAGTATCCATTATACTTGGAAGAAAAAAGAACAACTCATTAATCTAAAAACCAAAGTATTTTATAATTCTATAAAAGATAGAATCAGCTTATATGAGTTCGAACCAGATACTGAAAATCCTAGTCCAGAATTAGAATTCACGTACTTTAATCAAGATATTTATAAGACGATAGGAAGCCAAATTAATCTTGGTTATGATTATAAAAATTATCATTTTACGAGTTCTTTTGCTTCGACTGGATTCTATAATCCATTGAATGAAACAGTCCGTAGTATAAGGACCTATAGCCATTCGATAGAAACTGCATTAGGTGCTAGTTATTCTCATTCTAAACATGGGTTTCATGCTGGATTATTTTTTAAATACAATGATAGATTGATCAATTTTTCTCCAAGCGTGGATGAGGAAGGAAACGATATTATTATTCAAAATATATTGAAAGGATATTCAATGATAGATTTTAATGCGAGTAAATCTTTTTGGAAGAAAAGGATGACTTTATCTTTTGGAATCAGGAATTTACTAGATACGAGAGCAGTGGATAGGGTAGGGAATTCATCTTCTGGTCATGGTATGGTAGGGACTCAATCTGTAGTGAGTGT
>JBNMOV010000164.1:0-9601 GCA_051275765.1 Maribacter sp.
GTGAGTGTGGCGAACAACTAAACATGTCACTAGAATATGTAAATAAAAATGGTGGCTTAGTCATTTACTTAAGGCAAGAAGGAAGAGGCATAGGTCTCATCAATAAACTGCATGCATACACTAAACAAGATCAAGGTTACGATACTGCAGAAGCCAATAAAGTACTGGGATTTGGATATGATGATCGAACCTATGAAGACGCCATAACGATACTCAATGATCTAGAAATTACGGATATCAATCTTATCACGAATAACCCGGATAAGATAAAATCACTTGATGACGATCCCGATATTACGGTGCACGAAAGAATCGATTTGGATATTGAAGCTAGAAAAGAGAATATTGAATATCTTCGCACTAAGAAGGATTTTTTTGGACATGATTTAGATTTGTAAGTAATGTATCATAGTCTAGTAATTTGTTTTTATAATAAATGATTTCAACTTTAAAGTTCCATTTTATTGTGAAAATTTACGTTTCCATTATCAACTAGACTTTTTAAACTCACATTACCGATTATGTTAATAAACTTATCATTAGATATTTTGTTTTATGAGTAGTACAGACCAAGAAATAACGTTGAAAGATTTTTTTCTAAAATTAGGAGATTTCTATCGAGAAGTGAAAAGTAACTATTTATTGGTTATCCTGTGTGTAGGGTTGTGTTTATTTGTGTTTGGATATAAACATTTTACGTATGAACCTCACTTTAAGTCAGAACTTCGATTTGTGGTTGAAGGGCAGAATGGTGGAGGCGGAGGTCTTAGTAATCTACTAGGCTCTTTTGGTTTCAAAAAAGGTGGCAAAGTCAATCCTTACAAAGTGCTAGAAGTAGCAAAATCCAATAAAATATTTAGAAAATTAATTAAACACAAGACAGATTCTCAAGACTTATTAGGAAATGACCTGATTAATACTTACGGCCTTTTGGAAAGCTGGAAAAAAGACAACTCACTTTATAGCAACTTCAAATTTGAAGAAAATTCATTTGAGAAACAAGCGCGATTTTTAGATTTAAAAGCCATAAAAGAAATTAAAAGATTAGTATTTGGATCTACGGAAAATATAAATCTAGCTATTACAACAATTTCGTTTAATGAAGATACAGGTATATATAGTATAGTTTCTAAGGCTAAAACTGAAGAAATAAGTATAGATTTGACATCAAATCTATATTTGGAAATTAAAGACTTCTTTGAGAATGCAGTATTTGAAAATCAGAAACAACTTGCAGAAATCCTAAATGCTAAATCAGATTCTATAAAGAATTTAAGAGATTTTAAAACACGCCAACTAGCAATATTTGAAGATAGAAATAGAGGTGTTATTGATCAGGAAAATCAAGTAAGAAAGACAATCTTGTCTCAAGAAAGTTTTTCACTCAATCTTGCGTATGGAGAAATACTCAAAAGTAAAGAAATGGCAGATGTCAATCTTAAAGATTTACAGCCATTATTCTTGGCTATTGATTTTCCTCATAGCCCTTTGAATCCAACCATGTCTTCACTTATAAGATCAATAATTTTAAGTCTATTTTTTGGATGTTTTAGTTCCATTTTATTTATCATTTTTAGAAAAATTTACAAGGACACAATGTCCAGTTAAAATATGGGTATTTATAAAGATTTAGTAGAAAAGAAAAAAATATTAAGTGTAACTGGATTAGGTTATGTTGGATTACCTCTAGCGCTAGAATTTGCAAAATATTTCAAGGTCATTGGTCTAGATATTAATGCCTCTAGGGTAGATTTAATGAAGAAGAATATTGACCCGAGCAAAGAATTGGATAGTAGTGCATTCGAACAATGCGATATCGAGTTTACCTCTGATCCGATGGATTTGGCAAAAGCCCATTTCCATATTATTGGCGTACCCACGGATATAGATGAGCATAGAGTGCCTAACTTAAAGCCGCTTCTTGGAGCTAGTGCAAATATTGGTAAAATAATCAAGCAAGGTGACTATGCAGTATTTGAGAGTACTGTGTATCCAGGATGTACAGAAGAGGATTGTATTCCTATTATAGAAAAGGAATCAGGACTGACTTTTGGTAAGGATTTCAAGGTGGGGTATTCACCGGAAAGAATCGTACCAGGGGATAAAGTTAGAACTTTCACCAAAATATTAAAAATAGTAAGTGGATCTGACGCTGAGGCATTGGATGAGATTGACAAAGTGTATAATCATGTACTAGAAAACGGTACGTTTAAAGCATCTTCAATAAAAGTTGCTGAAGCGGCAAAAGTTATCGAGAACACACAGCGGGATATCAATATTTCCTTGATGAACGAACTGGCTATTATTTTTGATAAAATTGGGATTGATACCAATGAGGTTATAGAAGCTGCCGGCTCAAAATGGAATTTTCACAAATATACACCTGGACTCGTAGGCGGTCATTGTATAGGAGTAGATCCGTACTACCTTATGCACAAAGCAAAGCAAATAGGTCACGACCCTCAAGTAATTGCTGCAGGACGTCGTGTCAACAATTATATTCCTCACTTCATCGCCAAAAGGTTGGTCCAATCACTCATAGAAAAGGGTAAAAACCCTGGAGATTGTAAGGTGCTTGTTATGGGTATCACATTCAAAGAGGATGTTTCTGACATCAGAAATAGTAAAGTTGCTGACCTCATCAAGGAGGTAATGGAGTATTCGATAGAAGTCGATGTAGTAGATCAGTATGCAGACGCACAAGAAGTAAATCATGAATATGGAATAAATTTAACACCTTCCATAGGAATTGATTACGATGCCATTGTAATTGCTGTAGGACACCAATCGTATAAAGATATGAGTAGCGCAGAATTCCATAGAATATCAAAGGATGAGCTTATCTTGTTTGATATCAAAGGTGTGAAAGATCCTAGTAATTACAAACATTATTGGAAGCTTTAATGAAAACTATACTTGTTACAGGTGGAGCTGGTTATATAGGGAGTCATACCATACTTAGTCTCTTGAGGGCTGGATATGATGTTATATCTGTAGATAATTTTTCGAATTCTACACCAGATAATTTTGATGCATTATATCGATTGACTGGTATTCTTGTCAAAAACTATGATGTAGATCTTAATGTCAAAGAGGATGTTGAAAATATATTTATTAAAAACCCCAACATTGGAGGTATTATACATTTTGCAGCATATAAATATGTAGGTGAGTCTTCACGAGATCCAATCAAATACTTTCACAATAATGTGAATAGTTTGTTGAATGTATTGGATTGTCAAGAAAAGTATAACGTCGCCGATATAATATTTTCGTCAAGCTGCACAGTATATGGCAGTCCAGAGATACTACCTGTTACAGAAACTACACCTATTCAGCCTGCGGAGAGCCCTTATGGAAGGACAAAACAAATCTGCGAAGATATACTTCATGATCTTGTAAATAATGACTTCCCAATCCGTAGTATTATCCTAAGATACTTTAACCCTGCTGGGATTGATGCTAGTGGGCTTCTAGTAGAAACTACGTCAAAAAGGCAGGAAACACTTGTACCTATAATCAAAGAGGTGTTTGATGGCAAAAGAGAAATGCTCGAGGTTTTTGGTGGCGACTATGATACAAGAGATGGTTCTGCAGTAAGAGATTATCTTCATGTATCAGATCTAGCGGATGCGCATGTGAAGAGCTTGTCGTACTTGGAAAGCATGCGTGAGGATAAATTTATTGAAGTATTCAACCTTGGTCTTGGTAACGGAGTAAGCGTAAAAGAAATGATCTATGCAGCTGAATCTGCCTATGGTCGTATTCTAAATCATAAGATTTCACCAAGAAGAAAAGGTGATGTGCCGGCCACCTACTCTGACATTTCGAAAGCCAATAAAAAACTAAATTGGCATCCGCAATATTCTATTCTAGACATATTTAATAGTATTAAATAAAGACGGCACTCAAACTGAATAGTAAACTTGATTTTTTAAAAAAGGTTCTTCTTAATAAGAGTGTGAAGAATGTGGTTACACTATCTAGCGCAACCTTAATTACACAGGCTATTGGGATATTATCTATTCCTATATTAGCTAGAATATACACTCCTGATCATTTTGGACAATTATATTCCTTTATTGGGACACTTCAGATATTGGTGCTCATTTCTACATTGAAGCTCGAAAAAGCAATTGTACTAACTAAAGAAAAAGCTGAAAGTGCTAAACTGTTGATTTTTACAATCTCATTTTTATTACTTTTCTCAGTATTTGTTTTTACGATATTGCTTTTCTTTAGATTGGTAGAATATGAACCTGCATTCCTAGAGCTCGAATACTTGTTTTTAATACCGATAGCTATAGTCTCATTCGCTGCGTTTAGCTCGTTTCTTAATTGGTTTCAAAGAAATGAACAGTATAAGGTTATGTCAAAGTTGATTATAGCTCAAGGTCTTTTGACATTTCTAATTTCTGCTATATTAGGTTTTGTTTTAAAAAATTCTATGGGATTAATACTAGGGTATGTCTTAGGTACCTTATTAGTTTTGACTAGCGTTTTCTTTTTTAATATTTCAAATCAGAATTCGGTCATAAGTATATTTAAATCTTTAAAACCAAAATCTATACTTAAGAAATATTGGAAATTCCCTCTCTATTATGTTCCTTTTACGATTTTCACAAGAGGTATCACTTTTCTCACACCGATATTGTTCATTTCATATTTTGGCGATACGGATACAGGTTTTTATAGCTTGTCTCTTAAAGTGGTGATGGTACCTGTCGTGATTATATTATTTGGAATATCAAATGTGTTTTTAATCAATGCGAACAAAGAATACCTTAGGAGTGGTAATTTCCAAAGAGTGTTTTTGCAGAACTTCTTATTCCTTCTGCCTTTGACAATAGTTGTATATGGAACAATATATTTTCTTTCAGATTTTCTTTTCCCTTTATTCTTAGGTGAGGAATGGAATGAGATTATTCCTTTTGTGAAGTTATTATCTATTATAGTTGCTTTCGATTTTTTAAGTCAAACTTTCAAAAATAATGTTTTTATTATTACTGGTCAACAGAATGTGGGAACAATCATACAAGGTCTTTATGCAGTTACAATAGTTGGAATGATCTATATTTTTAAAGAAACAAGTATTCTTGAAATCTTAAATGTACATATATTAATTACTGCATTTTTTGCAATGTTAATCATGGTAATAGCTTTTATCTATTCCAAAGGATACTTACTATCATTTGGAGGTCTTAAAAAATATAAGGTAGATAGTGAAACTGAATAATCAATCTATTGGGTTTTTGTGCTATCTTTTGGTACTTATCTCAATCTTCGGGTTCCAGATTCAAGTAGGATTACCTGTAGTGCTTGGTTTACCTACTCAGCCTTTTGCTATTGCATACAGAAGTTTGCCGCTATTTTTATCTATAATATTAATATTAGCTGTATTGATTCGAACTGATCAGAAGAAAGTAACCTATGGGGTCTTTTTACTACTAGTTTTTTGGGTACTCTATAGTGCAAGGGTAATATACGATATTGGTTTTAGAGACCTGAATTTACTTGCTTATCCTTCTCAATCGAAGCTCTATTATTTTCTATACGTTTTTGGATCAGGCTTTTTACCAGCGGTAGCAATAGCTCTAACTGCAAAATTTATAGATTTTAAAAAGTATGGGTGGATGGTTTTAGCTTTTTTAGGACTTCAGATACTAGTTAGTATATATCTTATATACTCCAATGCTAATTTTCTTTCAGAGCAATTGCTCAAATATCGGATAGGAGTAAGAACAGAAGAAGGAAATGTACTCAACCCGATCACATTAGGGAAATATGGGACTGTAGCTTTTTTAGTGGGATTTTCTCATTTGTTTTCGAAAATAAAAAAATCCATTTTAAGTATTATTTTGTATTTTACATATATTATAGTAGGCCTAGTATTTATTTCATTAGGGGGATCACGTGGGCCTCTTTTAAGTATGTTTTTTGGTATCTTATTGCTACTATATTTTCATTTTCATGAGCGGAGGGTCACTTCAATGTTCATAGCTAAATGGGTGTCTGGTGTTGTTATATTTGTATTTACGGTGGCTCTTACTATCGTACCCAAAGTAAACCCTAATGATATAGCACTAATATACAGAATCAATGAAACGATCAACAGTAGTGGAGAGGGGAAAGAAGAACGGAATTACGCCTGGGAATCAGCGTGGAATCAGTTTGTCGATAATCCTATTCTAGGTGACCAGATGTTTGAGAAGGTATATTGGCAATATCCACACAATGTAATCTTAGAGGGGTTTATGGCAACAGGACTTTTTGGAGGTTTAGTATTCTTGTGCCTATATTTATTTGATATAAAAAATCTAATAAAACTTAGAGAAAACACCCACGCATACATATCTGTGGCCCCATTTTGTATTGTTCTTTTGATTGGAAGTATGTTTTCAGGAGGACTATATTTTAACTCTGAATTATGGGCTGTATTAGGACTTCTAGCGGGTTACAAACTTGAATTGCAAACATGAAAATTCTAAGAGTATACCCTTACTTTCAGACCGAATTCCGGTATCTGGAACACTACCTTACAGACGAACTGAGTAAAAAAGGATATAAGACTACATTTATAACTTCTGACAAGATAAATCCTCATTGGAAAAAATTTACCTCTAACATAAATGAATATTCTAAGTCTTATTATGAAAATGATGGATATGGTATACATAGAATAAAAAGTACATTACTACTAGATAAACCGTTCCCAAGAGATCTGAAGAGAATCAAGAAAATTATTGAAGATGAAAAATTTGATGTAATTCATTTCTCTGGGATCGCTGGATTTTTCACATATATTATTCTAAATATTTGTTTAAAATCTTCTAACAAAGCTCCCATATTCATTAATGACCATTCCAACCCAGCTGTAAAGTCTAGTTCTATAGTAGGGAAGAGCTACTATAGACTTAATGCATTTGTATTCTCTTTTTTCAAACCCTATATAGCTAAGATCATATCTCCAAACAACGGGAGTGCTCTTCTCCTAAAGAGTAGATATAATCTTGATTCGGGATCGCAGGCAATCATTCCTCTAGGATACGATCGGTCTATATTTAGACTTAAGCCTCACAAAAAGAATGTTGAGCAGGAACTCATAATAGGATTTGCGGGAAAGCTTGAACCAAGAAAGAAATTAGAGAAAGTACTAGAAGCTATATCGCTTAGTAAGTTGGTATCCTATAAACTTATAATTGTAGGAGCGATGGAAAATGACGATTATACCTCAGGACTAAAAGTCATTGCCAATAAGTATAATACTAATGTAGAATTATTGCCGCTTATTAGTGATCGTGATGCACTTGCGGACTTTTATAACTATATAGATGTTGCTATCTATCCGGGGTCTATATCGATCACGACAGTAGAAGCTACGGCATGTGGCACACCAGTGATTATATATAAATCGATGCCAGGTCTCGAGTATAGGGTAGAAAATGGAAGAGGTCATTTGTTTGATACTATAGAAGAACTAGCGGAGATCATAGTACAATATTCAATAAATAAGACGGTCATTGACTCTAGTAAAATAGCTCAGGCTACAATGAAATTTTCTTGGGAAAATATAGCGATGAAATATAATGATCTATACTTACATCATCTAGAATGAGAATTAAATGGAAAAACTAAAAAGAATATATAGGAGACTATTCAAAGATGTACCGAAGTCCAGCACTACTGCTAAGGTACAGCAGGAAAGGCATGGTTCTGTATATGGAGGATGGAATATCCAAAAAGACTCCCTTCATGCAGATAGCGTAGTGTACTCTATCGGGATAGGAAAGGATATTAGTTTTGATAGATCTGTGATCAACAAATATGGATGTAAAGTATATGGGTATGATCCTACTCCAGGCGTGGAGGATTGGCTTTCTTCACAAAACGTAGATCCTAAGTTTGTCTTTGCTCCTATGGCACTTTCTGATAGTAAAGGCACATTAAAATTTTATAAACCTGTCAAGGAAACGAATATATCTCACAGCTCTAGTGAAGGGTCTCATGTAGAAGCGGACTTCGTAGAAGTACCATGCATAACCATTGAAGATATGATGTCATTAAATAATCATGAGCATATCGATGTACTCAAAATGGATATCGAGGGAGAAGAGCTAAAGGTGATTGATGAATTGATAAAGACGGATTATAATATTATCCAATTACTAATTGAGTTTCACCATTTTTTCTCTTCATCTTCTTCAAAGGAGACAGATGTCTATATTAAAAAATTAGAAGTTCATGGATATAAACTGTTCTCTGTATCAGACTCTTTTTGTGAATTTTCATTTATCAAAGAATAATGTTATTTAATTCTTTAGAATATCTTATTTTTTTGCCAATTATACTTATTCTCTATTGGTTGATCGGTAACGGAAGAATCTTTCTGCAAAACTTGTTTATCCTTTTTGCTAGTTATGTTTTCTATGGCTGGTGGGATTGGAGATTTTTATTTTTGATATTTTTTAGTTCTAATATCGATTTTTTTATTGGCAAATTACTAGATAAAGAAACTGGAGATAGTGGTGGGGAAATAAATAAAAAACTATTATTAGCATTTAGTGTAACAGTAAATATAGGCTTATTACTATACTTTAAGTATTTCAATTTTTTCATTGAATCGTTTACAGACCTTTTAGACCAGATAGGTGTAGCTTATAGTATAAACACTATAAGTATTATACTTCCAGTAGGTATATCATTTTACACTTTTCAAACTTTGAGTTATTCAATTGATATTTACAACAATAAGATTAAGGCAACAAAAGATTACATAGCATTTCTTGCCTATGTTTCTTTCTTTCCGCAGTTAGTCGCAGGGCCAATTGAAAGGGCAAAAAACTTACTTCCTCAGTTTTTAAATAAGAGATCTTTTCATTTTGAAAATGCTAAAATTGGTACATCTCAAATTTTATGGGGGTTTCTTAAAAAGGTTGTTATCGCAGATAATTGCGCTCCTTACGTTAATGATATTTTTGCTAACTATAGCACATATCCATCTCAAGTTTTGCTCTTTGGTGCTATCCTTTTTTCATTTCAGATATACTGTGATTTTAGTGGATATTCTGATATCGCTATTGGTACGGCAAGATTGTTCGGTATTAAGTTAATGACTAATTTTAAATTTCCTTATTTTTCAAGGGATATTGCGGAATTTTGGAGAAGATGGCACATTTCACTTTCTACTTGGTTTAGAGATTATCTATATATTCCGTTAGGTGGATCCAAAGGGAGTTTGTTTTTGAAAATTAGAAATGTATTCATAATATTTATCGTATCTGGATTTTGGCATGGAGCAAATTGGACATTCATGTTTTGGGGTTTTATAAATGCGATGTTTTTTCTTCCATTATTGCTTAGGAATAAGAATAGAAAGAATATGGTGTACACTTCTAGATTGTTACCAGGCATAATTGAGATTTACAAAATGTTTTTAACATTTTGTATTATCACTTTTGCTTGGATATTTTTTAGATCAGCTACTTTAAATGATGCATTTGCTTATATTTCAAGAATCCTTGAGTTTGAATATGTGACTAGTCCATTAATAAATTATTTTCTAATACTTATTGTAACACTCTTTGTTATAGTTGAATGGATT
>JBNMOV010000165.1:0-9587 GCA_051275765.1 Maribacter sp.
GTTCATAGGTCTAGAAATGTGCATTTTTTCCATGCCTTTCTGAGAACTGAACCAATCCGTCCAATAGAAATAAGCACGATCATTAGCCAAATAAGCACGATAAGCTAAATCTATATTAGGTGTAGCAATTCTAAATATGCCACCTTTTTTCAAGATGCGATATGCTTCATCGAATAGATTTTGTGCAGCAGCATCCGTAATGTGTTCTATGGTATGACTGGTGTAAAATATTTCAGCAGTATCATCATCTAAAGGCATGGCTTTCAGCGATAGCAAATCATAAATAATGCCTTGTTGTATATTGGAGGTATTTTGTTGGTACCATTCGCTATAGAAATCTATATTCGTCCAATAAGGATGAGAAAAAGAACCTGCTCCAACATTGTAGAATTTTCTATTTTTCAGACTATCGTCATCGTATGTTTTTTGATACAAAGGTAAATCCGAAATATGCTTACTCTTGGATTGGATGTGAACATCATAACCCAATGCATCCACTATTTTTATCAATGTATCTTTAATCATTCTGCTTGATTAACTGTTGGATTTTTTCGATAGCTAATTTCTTACTTTTTCCTTCAAATTTAGTGCCCGTTATGGCATTATAATATTGAGCTTTCAAAGATACTTCATCTTTTTGAAGACTTTGCTTTTTGATGATATTAAATAATTGTTCGCTATTTTCTGCTAATACTGCCAATCCATATTGAATATAACCATAATAATCCTTGAATTTTTCCTCTACTGGCGTAATTTCATAATGTACAGAAACGACATTCATCAGTACTGCTTCTAAATGTGTAGAAGTATTGCCAGCAATGAGTAAATCTTGTCGTTGTAAGAAATCAAAAATGCTTTCATCCTTTGAAAAAGGAATAGAAGTGGATACTTTTCGTTTATCGCTAGGATGTGGTCGATAGCTGAAATTAATATCAGGAAACTGCTGTGTAAGTTGTTGAATGGTGTTTTCTATATCTTCTATTCTGTCTAGTAAATTCGTACAAATACCTACGTTTCTAACGTTTTCTGCGGTATTTTTTAACGAGCTGAAGCTATCGAATTTAGGCATTCCTACAAATGCTGTTTTTCCTTTTGCCTTGCCCTTTTTTTCGTAAATATCTAGAGATGCTTGTCCTTCTAATAATGCCAAATCAAAATCTAACCTAGGATGATATTGGCTAATGGAAGCATGCTGAATGTAAACGACAGGAACGCCACATTTTTTGGCAGCGATTCTTACTGCACGTTCTTTTTCAGAGTGATCATTGGCAAGAACGATGCACTTAGGCTGGTATTTTTTGATACTATTATAAGCGACTTCATACAAGCCTATACATCTGAAAACTAAGTCAAAATATCGTAAAGCGTGTTGCTTATTTTTTTTGTACAAATGCCACCAATACACAGGAAACTTATAAGCATACAGAAAAGAACGATGGAAAGGCATCTGAATACTTTCTATTTTTCCTACGGGTAAACCAGGGCCTACAAAAACAGTATCCTCCATTTCTTTATCAATGAAAGAAAGGCTGACATGATTATTATTAGAATGATAAAATAGCCATATTTTATTGGCAAGGTGTTGATTATCAAAGCCTTTTTTAGAATAAGTAAAGGACTGTTTGATGAATTTGAAGGGTCGTTCTAAAGTGTTTTTTAGTTTTTCCCAAATACTTTTTCCAGTGTATTGATCTACCAGTTGCCAAGGACCTTCATCCAGATAGTGATCATCCAAATAGAACTCGAAAATGAAATCGTAGACATCCTTGAAAGAATATTTTTCTACTGCCATTTCTCTTTTAAACTATTGGATTCTGGATGGAGAACTTGTTGTAAAACTTGCTCAAAAACACCTTCTTTTTTTAAAATAAGTTCTATGAATGCTCGAAAAGCACCATCCCCACCTTTTACAGATAATGGATGATCAACGATAGATTGCATATAACTTGGAGCATTGCTAGGCGTGGCAGAGATTCCTACTGCTTTGAGTAAATGATAATCATTCATATCATCTCCTATAAAGGCTACTTCTGCTAATGAAATATTCAGTTTTTGACACAAATCCGTTGCGAGTTGTAATTTATTCTTAGCTGCGAGATAGAGATATTCTATTTTCAGTTTTTCTGATCGTCGTTTGACTGCTTGGCTATTTTCTCCAGTCATAATAGCCACAGGAATCCCTAATGTTCTAAGGAATAAAACACCAGCACTATCAGAAGTATTGAATTTTTTCCATTCTCCGCCAGCTTCGCCATAAAACATGCCGCCGTCTGTCCATACTCCATCTATATCCGTAATGACTAATTTTGGTAACATAAAGCTAGATACTAAGATTTTAAGATATTTAGATAAAATATTGATTATTATAACGTTATCAATAAAATAAATCATACTGGCGTTATGGGTAGGCTGTGCCTACATCCAATAGCCAAACCAAGATTAGTGAAACGTATTCAATAACCTGAGCCATTATGCTTGTTCTTTTTCCTTCTGAAAAACACAAAAAATAGTTCTGTAGCTACGGCTATGCAACGATTTTTTGAATTCTTTAGAAGAAAGAATTACTACCCATTCTCGCTCAATTTATTAAATACGTTTCACTTATTTCAAATCATTAGGTAAAATAATCTCATCCTTAGGAATATCATTTTTCGCTATTCTTCCTATGATTTTATCCTTTTCTATCCATCTGTATCCTGTACCAGGACTGAGTAAATGAATGTCAGTATCAGTGATCGCTTCATTCGCAAGAATCGCTCTATTTGTAGCGATAGAACGTTCTAATTTGTTCTTAGCAGCAGAAACTGCTTGATCTATGAAGATCTCTTTTTTACCTCTAGATTGTTCTAATATTCTAATATCACGCACCATTCTCTTTACACCATCTGGTCCTAAAGAACCAGCTTGATCTGTACCTTTCATGAGGCGATCCATCGTGATGTGCTTCTCTATGATTTCTGCACCCATTGCCACAGCGGCCACAGGAACCATGATTCCTATGGAATGATCAGAATATCCAATCGTATAATCTTTATAATTATCCATTAGATATTGGATAGAATTCAGATTTATTTTTTTGTGTTCAGCAGGATATTGTGATAAACAATGGAGGATGCTAATATCGCTGTGATGCTTAGAAATGACATTTAAAGCATTGTCGAGTTCCTTTTTACCTGCCATTCCAGTAGAAAGGATCATAGGAATTTTGGTTTCTGCCATAGCATTGAGCAGTGGCAAATTCGTCAAATCCCTTGATGCTACTTTGAGTTTATCTGGTGTGAAGAGTTTCAATAAACTCAAACAACCTATTGCACACAGTGTTTCTACGAATTCCAAGCCCTTTTCCTTAGCATATTTATACACTTCGAAATGCTCTTCGTCATTCAATTCTAGGAATTCTCTATGTTCTCCATAAGTCCTTCCAAATGAATTAGGTGTATCATAAAGCCTTGCCATTTGAGACTGTGAGAGTTCTTGTGTTAGATCTCTTTTGGTCAGTTTGACAGCATCTATGGCTTTCAACTCAGTATTGAAAAGTTCATCTACTGGTTTCCTACTAGCTAGGTCTATGATGAGTTTAGCAATATCGACAGAGCCATTATGATTTTGACCTATTTCACCTATGATGTATGTATGCATTATTTTTGGTTTAATTCTATTTGCTCTGCCATTTGTTTTAAATAGCGAGGGTGTGTCTGTAAATATAATACAATATCTCCTGAATCAAATTCATTGCCATGTTTTTCATGCAAGGCATGATAGATGGATCTTGCAGTATCCCAGTCGCTAGGCGTGTCGATGGTCAGTCTCATATTCTTATCCCAATTGACAGTATCTTTTATATCATGCAATTCGATATTAAAAATATCAGGATGTTGATATATATAATTGGTAACGTGTTCTTTGTAGAACATATTATCAGTATGGCGTTCTACTTCTCTAAATGCCGTAGATTTGACCATTTCAGCGAATATACCAAAGTGAGTAAGGATGACAGGTTTATCTCCATAAGCAAAACTAAGATAATCGAAATCTTGATTTTTAGCAATTTCGATCATTTTTCTCAACCATTTTAGGCTAATAAAAGGATTATCTGCACAAACTCTGATGACTTGATCGAAACCATATTGTTCAGCTGATTCACTGAAACGACTCAGTACATCATGTTCGTCACCTCTATAAATATGAACACCTAAAGATTCACCTATTTCAACAATTGGCGTATCTGTATCATTAGTCGTTGTAGCGAGTATGATAGGCAGATTAAGCTGCTGTAATTTTTTAATAATGATATGAATAATCGTATCCTCATTAAAAAATGGACGAATCACTTTTTTTGGCAATCTGGTAGAAGTGCTTCTAGCTTGTATGATAATTCCTATATTCATAGATTATTCCTGTATTTCCCAAGTGTGATCACTTAATAATTTCACAGTTGCTTCGAATGCGTATGGACAAGATTTTCCCCATTCATTTGGTCCTATCATAGATAGAACGTTGCCACCCTTTTTTCTTGCATACAAATGGTAAGTATGCCCTATCAGTGGCTTGATATTCATTTCTGCAAGATATATCTTTTCTGAAATATCAACACGTTCTCGTATCTTTTCTGCTTGCTGTACCAATAGTTCTACCTGCTTTCTGATTTGAACCATCTGAATTTCTGTCTGCTCATACATAGCAGATACTGCCAAGCCTTTTACCCTGCCTTTATCTATAGGTCTGATGACTGCTCCACCTACCATATGTGCATAGGGTAGGGTAGATGGATTTTCTGTGATTTTATCTTTATCTATTGGATTGATAAAAGGTACTTTTTCCTCTTTGTTGATTTGATCACTCATTTCTTTTCGTTTAATATGACGAGCTCCATCAGGAGTTCTAGTCATTCTTCTTTGTAAATATCATCTATACTTCTGATAAGGGATGAGAAATAAATAAACGCTACAATTTATAACGCAGGATTTTTGCTTGCTAATAAGGCGAAAAACGCAGACATAGCCGTAGCTATGGCGAGTATTTTCAACGAAGTTAGCAAACAAAAAGGCAGGTTAGAATGTAGCATTTATTTGTTTCTCGTCCCTAAGTGAAACTAATTCAATAACATGAGCCATTATGCTTGTTCTTTTTCCTTCTAAAAAACAGTTCCGTAGCTACGGCTATGCAACGATTTTTTGAATTCTTTAAAAGAAAAAATTACTACCCATTCTGGCTCAATTTATTAAATACGTTTCACTAATATAATGCCTGAGTAGTTTTTGTTTTCCTACGAGCAATTTATTTGGATCAGATAGTAGATGACCACCCATTAAACCAAGAATAAGGAACTTGGTTTTAAGATTGAGGAAACAAAGTAGTTTTTTATAGGAATAAAAAGGAATTTTCCATTTAATATCATATTGAATCTATGGTATTGAATCCAAAAGGAGCTGATGCATCAGTTGCATCAGCTCCTTTATTGGTTCATCATGGTGATCTAGGATGAAATATTCTACGGGATTCATACTATTTTAGGTATAATTCAGCTTTTCCAGCTAAGTATCCCTTGTTATACACTTCTATCTGATAAGTTCCTTTAGCAAATGGGGTATCTGGCTTCCAGTTCAAGCATTGAGTGGTAGATGCATTGTCATAAGGTACATCCTGAGCTTTTGTATATCTCATTTCCTCGTTAGTGTCCTTATTGATGAACTCTCCAGAACCTAATGATTCTACATACATCGTTGAACCTAGAGGTGTCATTACTCTTATAAGAAACTGCTTTGTGCCAGGATCCGTTACTTTGTTTTCTGTAGCATTGTAGCATATTTTTACTACATCCACATTTTTAGCATATCTCTTCTTGACCATTTTTCCGCCAGACTTTAGCTTATAGCCGATGACTTCCATATCATTTACCTTGATGACAGAAGCGATATCTACTTTATTGGCTAGGAATGTCTTTTCCTTTTCTAATTTCGCTTTTTCGCTTTCAACTAGATTGATGACAGAATCCTTGGCAGCAGTAACTTTTTCTTTTTCGTCTATTGCTTTCAGGACTTCTTCCTCTACCATCTTTTTCTCCTCCATCACTTGTACGATCTCCCCACTTAATAATGAATTAGTTTTTTCTAATTCATCTATTTTCGTCAAGAAGGCTTGCTGTTGCGATTTTAATTGGCTGATTTCAGCTTGTGCCGTATTCAGTTGTTTCTGGCTTACATTGCCAGAACTAATCATGCGTGAGATTTTACTTTTTCTCTCCGCTAATTCTTCTTTTTGCGTTTCTATGATACCTCTCAAATTCTCGTTTTCACCCAATGCCTCATCTAGTTCAGCTATGGCATTATCATATTCCTCTGTCAGTTCTTTTTGCAAGCGATCTGCTTCACTCAATTCCTGCGTTTGCTGGTCGATGACTTTACTGTCGCCCATCTTGTTGAAGATCAACATTGCTATTGTTCCCATCAGTAATGCGATAACGATGCCTGCTGCGATGAGTAATTTCCTCTGATTATCTACTGTTGCTGCCATAATATATGATATTTATGTGATGTATGGAGTTCGCTGATTACTAGTTTTTGGTTGGATTTTTTAGCACAAACGAACTCTTGAACACAATGATAATAATTATTTCAATTTAAAGAATACTATGATACATTAAACATTCCTATTTAGTACCTTATTTCAGTATAAAATCTAAATTTTATACTTTTAAATAATAAATTTATCTAACTCGCTTGCTTTGAGAGGCTATGATTTAAGCAACTTCATTTATTCATGTCGATTTTCATCACATTGTTAATAGCTTTTTAAACTATCGTTGCCAATACGAATAATTGGCGTTATATTTGGAATTTCTATTATGGAAATAAGCATATGTTTAAAACATACAATATCATAATTCATGGAATTTAATCTGGATAGAGACATCGTTTTTTTTGATTTGGAAGCTACAGGACTGAGTGTAGTTAAAGATAAAATAGTACAAATCGCATTGATCAAATATACTAAGAAAGGAGGAGAACCTATAGAGAAATCAATGATGATTAATCCTGGGATTCCTATATCTGAGGAGGCGATGAATGTTCATGGCATCACGCCTAAAATGCTGGCGAACAAACCAACCTTTGAACAAGTGGCACAAGAGTTACATGACTTCATTGGCGATTCTGATTTAGGAGGATATAACTCAAATCGTTATGACGTTCCAATGTTAATGGAGGAGTTTGCAAGAGTAGGCATGGAATTGGATATAAGTAAACGTAAGCTTATAGATGTACAACGGATTTTCTATAAAATGGAACCTCGTACATTGAGTGCTGCCTTGAAATTCTATTGTGGTGAAAAATTAGTAGGTGCACATGATGCTTTGGCTGATGTAAGAGCAACAGTGGATGTACTGAAGGGACAGTTGGAAAAATACAAGGGCGTGGATATAGAGGATGGCGATGGAAATGTGACTCCAGAACCAGTGAGGAATGATATGAAAGCGATCCATGATTTTGTGAATGATTTGAGATATTTAGAGCCTACACAAAAAATGAAATTGAATGACAAAGGTGTCGCTGTATTTTCCTTTGGGAAATATAACAATGCTCCAGTAGGAGAAACATTAGCCAAGAATATGAATTACTATAATTGGATCATGAAAATGGAATTTTCTAGTCAAGTCAAGCAATTGGCAAAAAAATACCTCAAGGAATATAAAGAACAAAACAAATAAGAGACTAACTTTTGGAGTTACTGTATATTCAGTAGCCATAATATGAGAGAACCAAACGAGATGCAACCATCTATGCTAATGAATAGCATGCATAAATGGCTTATTATTACGATGATTCTGCTACTTTCAATCCCCTTGAGTAGCCAGAACGGTAATTTGCATCGCTTAAATGTGCTGTTGCTACAGTTGGAAGATGCTTTGGAAGCAGGTAATCCTAGAGCTTTGCGAGAATTAGCAGGTGTTATAGAACAAGTTGAAGATAAGAATAAGATTATTGAACTTTTGGATGAATATACCTTGTTCCCTCCTCAGCAGTTGGCGATAGATTCTTCATTGAGCAGACAACAATTCTTTACTTTTCTCAATGAGTACGAATCAGATATCCGGTATTCTCCCTTTCTTAATGCATTTTTTACTGAAAATATAGAACAATATCCAGTTGACTTTGAAATACTGAGGAAACGGAATTTATCTGAGAAAGAAAAATCTTCTTTGCTCAAAAGACATGTAGAAGTATTGAATGCTGCTTCAAAAACTCAGTTGGAAGTTTTTGCCAGATATCAGCTTCATAAGATTGCAGAATTACAATCTTATGAAAGTTACGATTTCTTATTAGCTTGCTTAGAAGGGAAGAACCTTCCTCCAGAGTTATTAAAGGCTAATTATATCGAGTCCATTGTCTGCGAAGCACTAACTTCATATGATGATCCCTATGTTCTACAAATCATATTGGAACAACTCAATAAAGGCAAAATAAATGCGGATTCAGCTGCGGATATGTTGGCTAAATTTGCGAATGTATCCATCTATAAAAATTATCCTAAACAGATGGCGAAGGGCTATCAGAGTTTATTGGATTCTTTAGGGACATTGAGTGCGATAAGGAAGATGGGTTTTGAACAAGAGAATTCTATTCGCCTTTCTTTTTTTGAGGAACCAGTCGATTATTATGCTTACATACTTTCCAGAAATTTCGATAAACCTTCTATGCGGGAGAATGCCATTAGAGAAATGATGGCTACAAAAAATCCAAGGGCATTATTTTATTTATCTGCTACTTTATTTGCTGAAAGAAACGGAGGAATACTAGATAGAAAAATACTTGAAGATGAATTTGAACGATATTTAGATATTTATATTAAAGTACTAGATAATGGAGTATTTAAAAGCATAAAAGATAAGAAAAAAAGTAAGGATTTTTTCTTTAATCATGCAATTTATTGGTCTGTTCATTATAAGGATTATGAATATGATGCGGATAGAAGATTGTTTATTAATATAAAATTAGAAGAAGAAAATGAAGCATCTGCTACTAGATTGTTTAAAAAACTGACTTCTGAAAATAATGAAGAAGTATTCAATGCCTTTAGGAATCTTTCTCATTTTTCTCCCACTCTTTTAATAGATTTAAAAGATAGGTATCGAACTGTTTTACGTAGAACAAATATTGAATTACCAGATTTTAGATATGGTTTTTTAGAGAATATAGCTTTGTTGCATGAATTTTGTGAAATAGAAGGTATATCGATTAAATTTAATCCAATTTTAGTATCTGATATAGAATTATTGAAAAAAGAAATACCTATACAGGAAAGATATAAAATAGAAAATAGCGTTATTAAAAAATTACAAATTTCAGATTTAACAGCATTGGAAATAGAGGCATTAGTTTATTCTAAAAATCTTGAATTTTCTTTTTCAGTTTCTAGAATTTTGGATATTTATTATTCTAATAATTTCGATAAAATAATAGGCGATTATGCTCAATTAAGATTGTTTTTAAAAAAATCAGTATTATTTAGTAGCATAGGAGTAGGAGGTATTTCTAATAAATATTTTTCTAAAGTAGAGATGGTAAAAGATGAAATTGAACACAGATTAG
>JBNMOV010000166.1:0-9581 GCA_051275765.1 Maribacter sp.
TCTTGAAACATTGGAGGGAAGATCACATAGATTATTTGAACTATGGGATTATCCAATAAATTTAGCCTGTTTGCAATATTGTTCTTCTACTTGGAATTAAAATTTCTTAGGAATTTAATAATTCAATGAATACGATACATGAATATCAATGAGTTTGCCTTATTCGAAAAAATTGAAAAATTTTGTCAGGAAATTGAAAAAGAATTTGATTTAATATCAAAGGAAAGAAAAGAAAAACTTTTATCGCTTAGAGACTATATCTCAGGAAAGATTGTAGAAAATCAAATCCCAAAATTGATTATAATTTGTACGCATAATTCCAGAAGAAGTCATATTGGTCAGATATGGTTGGCAGTTGGATCGGATTATTTTCAACTACCTGAAATTCAAACATTTTCAGGAGGAACAGAAGCAACGGCATTTAATATTCGGGCAGTAAATGCATTTCAAAGGATTGGTTTTCAGATGGATATACCAGAAGAAAAAACAGGAAATCCGATTTATCAAATAAGTTGGAAGGATGGAATGAAACCTTATCAAACGTTTTCAAAAAGATATGAAGACGAACCTAACCCAAAAGAAAAATTTGGAGCAATCATGGTCTGTTCTGAAGCAGATGTAGCTTGTCCGTTTGTACCTGGTTGTGATTTTAGATTATCCCTACCTTATGATGATCCAAAAGAATTTGACGAAACAAATTTGGAAGAAGAAAAATATGGCGAAAGGGTAAGACAAATTGGAAGGGAAATTCTTTTTATGCTCAGTCAAGTCAAAGAAGGATGAAGAAATACATAGCTGAATTGATAGGAATATTTGCACTTGTATTTTGTGGTACAGGTGCGATTGTTATTAATGGTGTTACGAGTGGAACGGTCAGTTACATTGGAATTGCGATGACTTTTGGATTGATATACTGAGAATTAATTGGTTTTCAGATTGTTAAAAATTCATAGCTTCTGAAAATAAAGCAATTGCTACTAACGTTGGTCTGTAAAGCGAATACCGCTAGGTATAGTTACTGTGATGATTTATTCATTTGGTAATATTTCGGGAGCACATATCAATCCTACTGTTTCGATAGCTTTTTCGATTACAGACAGATTTGAAAAGAATAATTTATTTGGATATATCGTTGCTCAATTATTAGGTGCTTTTTTGGCATCAGGAACATTGAGATTGTTATTTATAGAACATGAAAATTTAGGTGCTACTGTTCCATTTGGAAATTGGCATCAGTCGTTTATTCTAGAAGTAATTTTAACTTACTTTTTGATGATTGTCATTTTTATTTGTCAGTCAAAATAAATCGGTCAGCCAATTTATGGGAGTGGCAATTAGAGCAACAGTAATGTTAGAAGCATTATTTGCTGGACCCATAACAGGAGCTTCAATGAGCTCTGCAAGATCAATTGCACTAGCGATAGTATCGGGAAATATTTCCGATTTATGGATTTACATCATTGCACCAATATTTGGGGCGATATTAGCAAGTTTGACATGGGAAATATTGAAAGAAGAGAAATAAAACACACACTCTTCACAATAACAGAACGCTATCTTTACAATTTGTTAATCCCTCGAACCAAATAAAGCTGTAAATTTGCAGTGGAGTCGATTAAAGCAGTAATTTTAAACAACTTCATAGATTTTATATCAAGTAAATAACATGGAAGGAAAAACAAGATCTATATTCATAGTCGATGACGAGCCGGATATTTTAGAGTTCTTAACATATAACCTGAAAAAAGAAGGTTATATAGTGAATACTGCTTTGGATGGTGAGGATGGCTTGCAAAAGATAAAACAAGTAGAACCTGATTTGGTGATATTGGATATCATGATGCCAAAAATGGATGGGGTAGAAGTCTGTCGCCAATTAAGGGAAGATGATGCTAATAAAGATATGATCATCGTATTTCTAACTGCTAGGAATGAAGACTATTCACAGATAGCTGGATTCGAAGTAGGAGCAGATGATTATATTACTAAACCCATCAGACCAAGAGTTTTTGTAAGTAGGGTTAAGGCTTTGCTACGAAGAAAAGATAGAATTTTGGCAGAAGAATTAGGTACGCAGAGCTTGGTGCTAGGTAATTTGGAGATAGATAGGGAAAAATTCATTGTTCGCAATGAAGGAAAGGAAATCTATTTAGCAAAGAAGGAGTTTGAATTGATAGAATTATTATCGTCCAAGCCAGGTAAAGTATTTACACGAGAAGAAATTTTCAATAAGGTTTGGGGAGCAGAAGTCATCGTAGGAAATAGGACAATAGATGTCCATGTAAGGAAATTGAGAGAGAAGATAGGAGATTCATACATTAAAACAGTAAAAGGTATTGGTTACAAATTTGAATTTTAAAAGAAGCATGAAAAATCCTACTCCTAGAGAGTTGGCCCTTTTTGCTTCTGTTATTATTACCTCTTCGGTTCTATTGTTATTCCTGCTTTTAAAATTGTTGGGATGGCTAAAGATGGATTGGGTAATAGTGGTCATAGTAACTGTAGTTATTTTTGGAACGACTTATTATGCAGTATCCCAAGTTCTCCAAAAATACATCTACAGAAAAATAAAATTAATCTATAAAACCATTAGAAGATCAAAAATGGATCCTAACGAAAAACCTAACAGGATAGATATTGGAAAGGATATAATGGATGAAGTGGAAAAGGAAGTAGAGTTTTGGGCAGAAACCCAGACTAGAGAAATAGACGAACTCAAAAAACTGGAAGAGTACCGCCGTAATTTTATGGGGGACATCTCTCATGAACTCAAGACACCCATATTTAATATACAAGGTTATCTACATACCTTGCTCGATGGAGGTTTGGAAGATAAAACTATCAATCTTGCCTATATTAAAAAAGCGGCTAAAAACGTAGATCGCCTCCACAATATCGTACAAGATCTAGAATCCATTTCCATTATGGAATCGGGTGCTACAGAATTGAATGTAGATGAATTTGACATTAAGGAACTGGTAGAATTAGTATTCGAGGAACAATATATCAAAGCAAAGGAAAAAGGAATCGAACTTTGTTTCAAGGCAGGAGCAGATAAAGCCTTCCAAGTCTTAGGAGATAAAGAAAAAATCTCACAAGTCTTAGTTAATCTCGTCTCCAACTCCATTAAGTATGGAAAAGAGGATGGCAAAACCCAAATCAGTTTCTACGATATGGATAAAGTTATCCTAATAGAAGTGGCAGATGATGGTATTGGTATCCAAGCAGAACATCTGAATCGCCTTTTTGATAGATTTTATAGAGTAGACAAGAGTCGATCTAGGAAAGCAGGTGGTACAGGATTAGGATTGGCAATAGTGAAACATATACTGGAAATACACCAACAATCTATTAACGTAAGAAGTACGGTAGGAAGAGGAGCTACTTTTGGTTTTACCTTAGAAAAAGTTTAAGTAGTTAGGGTATAAGTTTTTGATAGATGATTTTCAAGGGGATTTTTATACTAACCAAGGAAACTACCATTTGAGTATTTGACGTAGAGTAGGATGAAAAGAGCCAGAAAGCACTATTGGAAAACTTGTGTCCTACTACTTAATACTGGATTGTTTTTGTATGCACTTAGTAACAAAAAAAATCTAATAATAGATACTAAGATACATGATGATAAACAGTTTTTATCTAAAAATATCTACCTCTTAATATCTCAATATCTACTTAATCTGCAGGAAGATTTTCTGAAACAAACTCTATAGTTTTAGAAAGAATAGAAACGTCAGACATGAATGCACTCGCTTCAGCTTCTATATTTTCTTTTTCTAACATGACTTCATTCTTAGCACTCACCAAAGGCTCTGTTACCTTATCTACATTACTCAAGAAAGTATAGGAGCAGATACTAGCAGATACAACTAAGAAGGTAAAGAAGGTTTTAAAATTTATTTTTTTCATGGTTGTTGGTAATTTAACATCAATATAAGGCTATTTTGATAGAAGATAGTGGGAATTCGATGAACGAACACTTTTTCCTGTCCAATAAACAAGTTAGTATCTTAATAGACGATTAAAAACATAGAAGGTTGCATTCGTATAGTAAAAAAATGTGACTTTTATTTGCAAGTGAAGTCTAATAAGCATAACTTAGTTTTAAATTTAAACTAAGTATGTCATCCTACAACCTTACTTTGCTCACAGATTTATATCAATTGACAATGGCAAATGGCTATTGGCAAAATGGTATGTACGATCGAGAAGCAGTATTCCACCTCTTTTTCAGAAAGCATCCTTTCAAGGGTAAATATACGATAGCTTGCGGCTTGGAACAAGTAATTAACTATCTAAATAATCTAAGATTCGATGTAGATGATATTCGCTTCTTAGGAAATCTAAAAGATTCCAAAGGCGAAAACCTTTTTGATGAATCTTTTTTGAATTATCTCCAGCGTTTTACATTTGATTGTGATGTGGATGCAGTCCCAGAAGGAACGATAGTTTTCCCTCATACACCATTGGTGAGAATAAGAGGTTCATTGATACAGGCTCAACTCATAGAAACGACATTGCTCAATCTAGTAAATTTCTCCTCACTTATTGCCACCAAAGGAGCTCGAATAGTAGAGGCAGCACAAGGGGATGAGGTGCTAGAGTTTGGCTTGCGCAGGGCACAGGGACCAGATGGTGCTTTGTCTGGTTCAAGGGCGGCATATATAGGAGGCTGTCACGCTACAAGTAATGTGCTGGCAGGCAAAATGTTTGATATTCCAGTCAAAGGAACGCATGCCCATAGTTGGGTGATGTGTTTCGATTCAGAGATAGAGGCATTTGAAAAATATGCTAAGGCTATGCCTGGAAACTGTGTTTTCCTCGTCGATACCTATGATACCTTAGAAGGAGTCAAAAAAGCAATAATAGTAGGTCGTCAACTCAGAGAAAAGGGTTACGAAATGGCAGGTGTTCGTTTGGATAGCGGAGATTTGGCAGAATTGAGTAAAGGAGCTAGGAAATTATTAGATGAAGCAGGTTTTCCTAATGCAGCAGTCGTAGCGAGTAATGATTTGGATGAATACAGAATAGCACAATTGAAAGAAAAAGGAGCGAAGATTTCCGTTTGGGGAGTAGGGACGAGATTAGCTACAGCTTATGATCAGCCAGCTTTAGGTGGAGTATATAAATTGGCAGCGATTAGAGAAAAAAATCAAGATTGGGAATACAGAATTAAATTATCAGAACAAACCATTAAAGTATCTAATCCAGGCGTACTGAATACACTCAGGATTATAGAAAATGGATTACCAAAAATGGATGTTATTATCAATGAGGAATTCGATAATGATAGAAATGAAATGATTTCTTTTAATGATGAAAAATTAACTTATAATAAAGATGAATCTCATTTATTATTAGAATCTATTTTTAAAAAAGGAAAATATATTTACCAAAAACCAAGCATTCATACATCACGAGAAAAAACATTAAAACAATTAAAATTATTTAAATCAATTAATAATTATCCAGTAGGATTAGAATCTGAATTAAATGAATTAAAAATCCATTTAATTAATATAAAAAAACAGTAGTACAGCCGCGAAGCATCGCGGCTCACAGTCAAATAAGTCAACACCCTAACAAGCTCCAATATCCTAATAAGCTAACAAGCTAATATACCAATATGTCATACACATACGAATATCCTAGACCTGCACTCACAGTAGACTGTATTATTTTTGGACTAGATGAAAAAGATTTAAAAGTCTTACTCATTAAAAGAGGACACGAACCATTTATTGGAAAATGGGCATTACCAGGAGGTTTTGTAGATATGGGCGAAGATTTATATGATGCTGCCCTGCGAGAATTGGAAGAAGAAACAGGCGTGAAAGATGTTTTTATCGAACAATTATACACCTTCGGAAAGCAAAAGCGAGATCCTAGAGGAAGGGTAGTGAGCGTAGTTTATTATGCACTAGTCAATTTAAGTGAGCATCCTGTCCAAGCATCTTCAGATGCAGACGAAGCAGCTTGGTTCAAATTAGATGAACTACCAGAATTAGCATTTGATCACCATGAAATAATGGATATAGCCATAAAAAGATTACATGGTAAATTAGTATATCAGCCCATTGGATTCGAGTTATTGCCTACTAAATTTACACTGACGCAATTACAACAATTATATGAAATTGTGCTAGGAGTAAAAATTAATAAACGTAATTTTAGAACCAAAATTCTTAAAATGAACATCTTAGAACAATGCGAACGACAGCAAGGCGTTTCGCATAGACCTGCCTATTTATATAGGTTTAATGAAGAAAAGTACAACGAATTCCTAGAAAAAGGATTCATTTTTGAAATAGGAGGCATCATCAAAGAAACAGATGAATCCAAAGACAACGTATAGCCGCAAAACATTGCGGTTTACATACCAATGTACAGTCACGATGCATCGTGACTCATATTAAATCAGTATCGACCATGAAATATTATTCATTATTTTTTATCATAATAATTACTTCCTTTTTTTCTTGCCTACCAGATAATAATGGAAATCAAGAAAATCAACCCCTACCATCTATAGAAGAAGATTATCCGAAAGCTGAATTCAAATGGGGATTTATGGATAAGAATGGGAGAGAGGTTATTCCTGCAAAATTTGATGATTCAGGTTCTTTTAAGGACGGTTTTGCAGCGATAAGAATGGGAGCGAAATGGGGATATATAGATAAGACAGGAAAAACTATCGTACAGCCTAAATTCCGTTCAGCATATGCTTTTTCAGAAGGATCAGCTAGGGTTTCGACTTTTACTGAAAAAATAGGATTTATTAATTCTTCAGGTAATTGGAAAATAGAACCTAGATACGACAATGCACAGGATTTTTCAGAAAATATGGCAGGCATTGAAGTCAATGGTCAGTTCGGATTTATTGATGATGAAGGGAAAATAATTATTCCACATATATACGATAAGGTTTTGCCTTATAATAATGGTTTGGCTATTGTGGTTAAAAATAAATTATATGGAGTAATTAATAAAAAAGGAAAGTTTATAATTCCTCAAGAATTTCAAAAAATACACAAAAATAAAAATGGAAAATTCCGTGTCAAACAAAATAATCTATATGCCTATTTTGATGAAGGAGGAAATAAATTAATTGATTTTAAATATAAAATAGCTAAGGATTTTCAAGGAGGTTATGCACCAGTAAAAGAAAATGATTTATTCGAATTTATTGATGAAAAAGGAAATACAATCATAGAACCTATTTATAGTAATTTATGGTCAGCTAATGATTCATTATGGTGTGCAGAAATGGAAGGAAAATCGGGCTTGTTAAATGCAAAAGGAGAACCGATAACAGACATAATTTATGAACAGGTATATACTTGTTCTGAAGGAGTAGCAGGTTATATGGTCAATGAATTATGGGGACACATGGACGATAAAGGAAATATTATCTCAGAACCTAAATATGCACTCATTTGGGGACATAAAGAAGGATTAGCAAGAGTGGCTTCTCAGGAAGGGATCTATTTCATAGACAAAAAAGGAAATAAGGCATTCCATCCCAGGAAAAGAGATATAAGGGATTTTCACGAAGGACTAGTCCGCTTCCTAGAATAAGAATCGTAGAGACGCGATGCTTCGCACCTCATACCCCAAAAAAGCCAATACGCCAACAAACCAATAGCTAACAAGCCAATAAACATGAAAGCATTAATACTAGTAGATCTTCAATATGACTTCTGTCTCCATGGTGCATTAGCAGTAGAGGGAGGAGATCAACTCATCCCAATAGCCAACGAACTCATGTCACACTTTGACCTAGTCGTAGCCACTCAAGATTGGCATCCTGCAAATCATGGTAGTTTTGCTGCCAATCATCCTTGGAGAAAACCAGGACAAGTCATCGAATTAAATGGTCTATCCCAAATCCTTTGGCCAATACATTGCGTACAAGGAAGTTTTGGAGCAGAATTCGTACAAGAATTGAATACAGATAAGATAGATAAGGTATTTCCAAAAGGAACAGATGTCGGAATAGACAGTTACAGTGGTTTTTTTGATAATGGACATCGAAAATCCACAGGAATGGGCGACTTTCTCCAGCAAAAAGACGTTAAGGAAGTATATGTAATGGGCTTAGCTACCGATTATTGTGTTAAGTTTACAGCCTTGGATGCAGCAGAATTAGGTTTTGAAACCTACCTCATATCAGACGCAACTAAAGGAGTGAACATAAAACCAGATGATGTAGAAAACGCATTCCAAGAAATGAAAAAACAAGGAATTCAATTTATCACATCAAAAGAAATTACCTCGTAAAGCCGCAATGCTTTGCGACTCACACAACCAAAAAACATTAAATCTAATAATTGCTAGCATTCGTAGACATAGGATTTTTGCCCATTACCATTTGGGATGTACTCGATGTTTTCATCGTAGGATACTTGATTTATAGAGTATATACACTACTGCGAGGTTCTATGGCTTTTAATATATTTATAGGAGTTGTAGCCTTATATGGAGTTTGGTGGCTGGTTCGGATTTTGGATATGGAGCTGTTATCTTCCATTCTAGATCAACTCGTCAATGTAGGTGTTATTCTTCTTATCATCATCTTTCAGCCAGAAGTCCGGCGTTTTTTACTTTTAGTAGGAAATTCTACGCTCAAAGGGCGGTCAGATTTTTTCAGTCGTCTATTTAATCAAGAAAAAGACTACGCAGCTATTCATAAGATGATAGACGAAGTACAAATGGCTACTTTTAATTTGAGCAAAAGCAAAACAGGAGCATTAATCCTATTTTCTAATCATGGTAATGTAGAACATTTTGCCAATTCAGGAGTGAAATTAGATGCAGAAATATCATCTCCAATGATTGAAAGTATCTTTTTCAAAGACAGTCCATTACACGATGGAGCCATGATTATTTCAGAAAGTAGGATAAAAGCAGCAGGTTGTGTATTACCTGTTATAGGAAGTATCAATTTGCCACAAGGAACGGGACTTCGACACAGAGCAGGAATAGGAGCGACTATAGGCACAGACGTAATTAGCCTTATGGTATCAGAAGAAACAGGAAACATCTCTTTAGCCAAAAATGGAGAACTTATTCAACTTAAAGATACGTTTGAACTAGAAAAACGCCTAAAGAAAATCATGATTAAGGAAGAATATGGAAGTTGAAGGTATAAAAATAATATTAATTTAAAAAATCTGTTTTCTTATCTTTGAAGAAAATACCTTAGTAGAAGTCTATGCTATAGACTCAGTCTCTTATTCTAAAATAACAACTCATGACGAGGACTTACGCTAAGTGTTTTACGACTATTATTTTTGTTTTTATCTAATTTATATACTGCTTAGGGATGGCGAATAAATAAGTGTCTGGAATTGATAAGATATTTTTGTGCTAGGCAAGGCGGTAAAAGCTGCGTTACGCCTTAGCGTAATAAGGTTTTTGCCAACGCAGCATAGTGCAGAAAGATAAAATCAAAACGGACAGTTATTTATTCGCCATCCCTTAGGGCAAGATGTGATAACTACACAAGCAGAAATGGATGCTTTCGATCCTACTACGACAGTGATTAATGGGAATCTTAAGATTGATGGAGATGGTAGTAG
>JBNMOV010000167.1:0-9553 GCA_051275765.1 Maribacter sp.
TAGGTAATTATATATGGACTTTAATGTCAGTTTCTCTTGCCGCTCAGATTGCTACAATTCCTATTAGTTTATATTATTTTCATCAATTTCCTACGTATTTTCTATTATCTGGATTAGTGGTTATTCCAGCTGCATCTATTATTATGGCAGTAGGTTTGGGAACTTTATTATTGAGTGCTGTTCCTTACACTGGTTTTATTACTTCATTTTTAGGAGGTATTTTATATTGGGTTATTTGGTTCGTTAATTCTATTATATTCTTCTTAGGAAAAATGCCTTTTAATATCATTGAAAATATCTCTATTTCTTTCTTTGAAATGATTTTAGGTTATATCATTATAGGATTAATAATAACTTGGTTATCAAAGGATAGTAAACGATATTTATCTTATGCCCTTTGGGCTTTGGTGTTGTTTGGATTTTCCCATTCTGCTCGACAAATAAAGAATAAACACAAGGAAGAAATCGTATTTTATGATACCAATGGAACGATCATAGATTATATTAATAAAGGAAAAAGAATTACGTACAAGAGTGAAAATATTACAGAAAAGAATGAATTTTATGCTACAGAAGGTTATCGTATAGATGCTGGTTTTTATCAAGAAAGTAAAATCGATTTCTTTGAAAAAAATAATTTTATACAAATTGCAGATAAGCGATTCTTTATTCTTTCAGAAGATTATTGGGATATTCAAAGTAGCAGCAGTATAGCAGTAGATGGCATTATTATTCAGAATAATCCTTATATTAATTTTGCGGCATTAGTAGAAGAATTTGATTTTCAGTTTATTATTGCTGATGGTTCTAATTATGAATCTAATGTGGAAAAATGGAGAGGATTATTTAATGATACTGATTATGCTCAAACCAAAGCTAGTCTCAACACATTAGAAGTAATTGAAACGCCTTTTTATTACACTAAGGAAAAGGCAGTTATTATTGAGTAAAGCCCCTAAACCAAAACCATGCTATTAAACATTCCATTTACAGATTTTATCAACCAACTCAACATCAAAACTGAGGATGGTAAAAAATACATATGGGATGAAATTCGTAAAAAATGGTATGTATTACAGCCAGAAGAATTCGTCAGACAATTAGTCATTAAATATCTGATAGACGTACAAAAATTCAATAAAAATAAAATACAAGTGGAAAAAGGACTTGTCATTAATGAATTAGAAAAAAGATTCGATATTCTTGTTTATGATAATGATTTTAATCCTTATTTACTCATAGAATGCAAACGCCCAGAAATCAAAGTTGATCAAAAGGTTTTAGACCAAATTTCTGTTTATAATATCGCATTAAAAGTTCCTTATTTATTAGTGACTAATGGTCCAGAGAGTTATTGCTGTAAGGTAGATTTTGAGGATAAATCTTATTCGTTTATAGATGAATTACCTAAAGCAAAATGAAGAAGGACGAAATGCTTTTTATTATTTCGTCCTGTATTTTCTTGTCAATATTTACAAATAGCTTATCTCGTCCTATCGAAACAAGTTTCTGCTCCTCCTTTTCCTACTAGTTTCATCATCATAAAATTGAAGGTGGTTACATCAAAAATCATCAAATTTTAGACCATCCATGTTCTGAACGGTAAGGAATTTTATTTTTCTTGTAAAAAAGAGCTATTTTTTTAACAAAACAAGCCCATTAGGAAAATCCTAATGGGCTTGTTTAATATCTCGTTATTTATGAAGTTGTGTTTACAAAGGCATATTACCATGTTTCTTATTAGGTAATTCTGCCTTCTTATTTTCTAGCATAGAAAATGCTTTCAATAATTTTCTACGGGAATTCCTTGGATGAATGACTTCATCTATGAAACCTCTAGCAGCAGCTCTATAAGGATGTGCGAATTTATCTGCATATTCATCTTCTTTTTCCTGAAGTTTGGCAACAGGATCTTCTGCTGCTTTGATTTCTCTACGGAAAATGATTTCACTCGCTCCTTTCGCTCCCATTACAGCAATTTCTGCATTAGGCCATGCGAAATTCATATCTGCTCCTATGTGCTTGGAATTCATGACATCATATGCTCCTCCATATGCTTTTCTAGTGATCAATGTCACTCTAGGAACAGTGGCTTCACTGAATGCGTAAAGTAATTTTGCACCATTTGTAATGATGGCGTTCCATTCTTGATCTGTACCTGGCAAGAAACCTGGAACATCTACTAATACGAGTAATGGAATATTGAAACAATCACAGAAACGAACGAATCTTGCTGCTTTTCTAGAACTATTCACATCCAACACACCTGCCATATTCATTGGCTGATTGGCTACGATTCCTATACTTCTTCCTCCTAATCGAGCGAATCCTACTACGATATTCTCTGCATAATCTGGATGAATTTCAAAGAAAGATTCTTCATCTACGATTCCTGCAATCACTTCCTTCATCTCATAAGGCTGATTGGAACTATCTGGAATTATTTTGGATAATTCATCTCTGAATTCGTCACCTATCGTATAAGGTAGTTTCTTTGTTTTTTCATTACAATTCTGAGGCATATAACTCAATAATCGCTTCAGTTTTTCGATACAATCTATATCATTAGCTGCTGTGATATGTGTTACACCAGATTTAGTGGAATGTGCAGACGCACCTCCTAAATCTTCTGAACTGACTTCTTCATTCGTAACGGTTTTCACTACGTTTGGACCAGTCACGAACATATAGGAAGTGTCCTGTACCATCATAATAAAGTCTGTAATGGCTGGAGAATAAACTGCTCCACCAGCACAGGGGCCCATGATAGCCGAAATTTGAGGAATCACGCCAGAGGCTAAAGTATTTCTATAAAAAATATCTGCATAACCTCCTAATGAACGAACGCCTTCTTGTATCCTTGCTCCACCAGAATCATTGAGTCCTATGACAGGTGCTCCATTTTGCATCGCCAAATCCATGATTTTGCAGATTTTCTCTGCATGTGTTTCTGAAAGCGAGCCACCAAAAACAGTAAAATCTTGTGCGAACACATAGACCAATCGTCCGTCGATCGTTCCATATCCTGTCACTACGCCATCTCCTAGGAATATCTGTTTATCCATTCCAAAATCTGTCGTACGATGGGTCACCAACATACCTATTTCTTCAAAGGAACCTTCATCCATCAAGAAATGGACTCTTTCCCTTGCAGTCAATTTACCTTTTTGGTGTTGTTTGGCTATTCTGTCTTCGCCACCACCTAGAGCTGCCTGAGCTTCTTTCTCTCTGAGTTTCTTTAGATTTTCTTCTAACATAATTTAGATAGATAGATTTTGAGATGTTTAGATTTTAAGATGCTTTATACTTAACCCCTCCTAAGCTCCAACTTACTATAAATCCCTCCCTTCGGGGAGCTTAGGAGGGGTTTTATAAAAAACATAAAACAAACAATGCTGCAAATATTGTAAAAATTCGCTAGTTATAGCTGCTCTTTCTCGCATTATCCATTCCTTTATAATAAAAATGAGGATAACATCCTTTATTTTCTTTATTATTTATGCTGAATTGCTTACTTTGAGAGTACAAAACATTCTGATATGAAACATACGATCTTGACTATTTTTTTGATGACTATCCTCTTTTCTTTAACCGCTCAATTACCTAAAACTCAAATTTTTTCTTTTGATTATACAGAATTTAAAAAGAAGAAATGGAAAATTTATAATCCTAAATTATTGACGAATGATAATAAGGTAGGTTATAATAATCAACCTTCATTTATTGGTGATGATCTATATATTACGCAGTCCTCTAGTTTTCAAGGACAGGATCAGACAGACATCGTCGCTTTGGATATTACCAATAAAACAAAGTCGCAAGTTACAAAAACTGCTTCTAGCGAATACTCCCCTACTGCTCATCCAGATGGTAAACATTTTACTGTTATTAAGGCTCATACTAATGGGGATCAGATATTGATGAAGTATCAATTAGATAAGGAAGGAAAAGGAAAAGCACTTTTTAGCAAATTGAATAATGTAGGTTATCACTGTTGGTTATCTGCTGATAAAGTGGCTTTATTTTTAGTGGATGAAAGCAAGGGGCACAGATTAGTGATAGGAGAAGTGAGCACAGGAAAAACTAAGCATGTTGCTTTTAATGTGGGCAGATGTTTGAAAACTTCTAAAAGTGGTAACTTGATTTATTTGGATAAGGAAATCGAAGGAAGTTGGAAATTAAAAACGATTAAATCTGATACTGGGCAAACGATTCTTTTAGGAGATTCTATGCCAAAAGAAGAGGATTTTGAGGTATTACCAGATGGATATATTGTGGCTGGTCATAATGGTAGTATTTATAAATTAGTACCAGAAAAAGGTTCTGTATGGATAGCTGTCGCTAATTTAAAATTTTATGTAAAGGATAAGAAGATTAGTAGGATTGCTTCTAAAGGGAATCGATTGGTTGTAGTGGCGGAGTAAGGCTTGGAAATTAGAAATTATACTGAGAATTAATTGGTTTTCGGATTATTAAAATTCATAGCTTCTGAAAATCAAGCAATTGCTACTAACGTTGGTCTGTAAAGCGAATACTGCTAGGTATAGTTGATTGGAACGTACATGAAATAAGTTCGTGATTTTGCCTAGCATAAGATGACACAGACCATTGGTGTTTTTGAAAATCCAATGATCTCGCCAAGCTCTAATTTATACTACGAAACCTTTTATACCAATTTAAATTTATAAAATGCTGAGTTTTTTAGGAGTTTTTCGCAGGGTTAGGCAGTGTATTCATACTTACTTATACACTGCCTAACGCTGCGGAAAACTCTTTTTTAAACTCTGTAGTTAATTTGTATCCAGTATGTTTTACAAAAATATTAATGACCTATGGTAGATCAATTAAAATAGGTTATTAAATTCATTAGTAAGAATGAAATGAAGCAGGCATTTACTGTCGCTACAAAAGCATTAGAAAATCATCATCAGTATAGCAAAATTGCATTATTGTCCAGTCAGTTTCATGAATTGGATGAACGATATAATCTGTCTTTAATTAGCTTTGAGGATTACAGTATTCCTAAAAATAAAATGGCAAATGGTTTTCTTTTTATGATCAATAAAATCATAGAGGAAATAGAAGATACTACGACTACGAATCCAAATAGTGAAAAGGAATTACTCCAACAAATACTCAAATGGCTTCATAGATCATACGAAGGTTTTATTCTACAAATAAAGGTAAGAGACGAGCTACATGAAATGATTTATGATAGAACAAATGATGTAGCTAGAACAGAATATTGGCATTATTTCTCTACTCATTATGCTACGATGACAGAGATTGAAAAAATTCTTCATCAAAGGATAAGGGGCTATACAAAGGATTTGATTGGGAAGTATAATTTCAAAATTTTGGATATATTAGAACAGCATCCTCCATTGATTTCTGCTATCCCAGATTTGAATTATCTACACAAGCATTTGGAGTGCTGGAAATCGATGTATGAGAATGAATTCGCTCATAATGACAGTATGTCTTTGGTGTATTTACAAGAATTGGATCAAGGATTCCCTAGTGGAGTTGAGAAGAAAATAGAGGCGAGGATTTCAGCGTTGTGATGTTTTAATATGTATATTTAATGGTATTGCTAAACTGATTCTATCTCCATCTTTACCTTCATCTATTTGGACTTCTAATTTTTTGCGGAATTTTGTAGACATTTTTATATTAAATTCACTTTAAATTTAGGTTTGCGAGTATATTTGTAACTGCTAAACCAATTAGAATGAAATCTCAGACCACGAGTAAGATCATGATGGTACGTCCATCCCATTTTGGCTATAATCCACAGACAGCAGAAAACAATGCTTTCCAGACCAAGGAAACAGAACTTTCAGTAGATGAAATTAAGCAGATTGCACAGCAAGAATTTGATGAATTCGTAGGAAAACTGAAGGATAATGGAATGAATATCATCGTAATAGAAGAAACTGATGGTATTATCAGACCAGATTCTATTTTTCCTAATAACTGGATCACTTTCCATCATAATGGAACGGTGATTACCTATCCTATGTATGCTCCTAGTCGAAGAGCAGAACGAAGAGAGGATGTGATCGATATGATCAAGGAAAGGTTCGATGTCAAGCGAATGGTCAGGTTTGAGGATTATGAAAATTCTAACCAATTCCTTGAAGGTACAGGAAGCATGATTCTAGATAGAATCAATCGCATCGTATATGCTTGTCTGAGTCCTAGAACAGAAGCTAAGTTATTAGATGAATTTTGTCATTGGGCGGATTATAAAAAATTAGAATTCCATGCTACAGATAATGATGGTACAGAGATCTATCATACTAATGTAATGATGGCTATGGGTGATCACTTCGTCGTCATCTGTATGGATACGATAAAGGATAAGGTCGATCGCAAAAAACTAGAAAAAGTCTTCAAAAAGACGAAGAAGGAAATTATCGATATTTCTGTGGAGCAGATGCAGTCCTTCGCTGGTAATATGTTACAGGTTCAGAATAATGATGGCAAGACTTTCTTAGTCATGTCTGAACAGGCGTTCCAATCTCTTCGTACAGAACAGATACAGCAAATAGAAAAATATACTACTGTTCTTCATGCACATATCAATACGATTGAAAAATTTGGTGGTGGTAGTGCTCGATGTATGATGGCTGAGGTGTTTTTGGATGAGAAGGAGTGATTAGTGAATAATTATGGAATAAACCCTTCTCCAAGATTGTCAAAACAATAGAATTCCATTTCATCAATCCATGCGTCCATGAAATACTTTACTTTTCTATTCTTTTTCCTAAGTTTCAATCATTTCATACAAGCACAATCCACTAACATAACTATCTCTTTTTCTGCATTATTCGATAATGAAATTTTATCTTATGATGAGTTCAATGAAGTCGTTTTTAAAAATGAACATTTAGAAATAGAAACGTTCAAATGTTATATTTCTAATGTAGAATTATACGATGGAACAAAGACAGTTTATACAGAAAAGAATAGTTTTCATTTATTAGATGCTGCTGACGCAAGTAGTTTGGAACTACATTTGGATGGTTCTAATGATGTCTCTTTTTCTAGTATTCAATTCAATATTGGCATAGATAGTACGACGAATGTGGCTGGAGCATTTGAAGGAGATTTAGATCCTACCAATGGTATGTACTGGACTTGGCAGAGTGGATATATCAATTTTAAACTAGAAGGAACTGCTGATATTTGTCCAGCTAGGAATCATCGTTTTCAATTTCATGTAGGTGGTTATCAAGGTGAATTTAATTCCTTGCAAAAAGTGAAATTATCTATAGCTAATTCAGATCAAATCCATATCAATATCAATGTAGATGAATTATTAACTCCTATTAATTTGGTAGAAAATTATCAGATCATGAGTCCTAGCGAACAAGCTGTTGAAATGGCTAAATTACTCGCTTCTATTTTTAAAATGGCTATATGAGCAGAAGACTATTCATATTAATATTTTCCTTAGGATTAATGGCATCTTACATAGACGATTCCTATATATTAGAATATCCAGAATACTTTCCTGAACCTACTTATAATTTTGATAATAATCCATTAACCATCTCCAAGATAGCACTAGGAAGGGCTTTATTTTACGATCCTATCTTATCTCAAGACAGCACAATTTCTTGTGCGTCCTGTCATTCTCCTTATAATGCTTTTGCTCATACAGATCATGATTTGAGTCATGGTATCAATGATGAAATTGGCAATCGAAATGCTTCTGCATTGTTCAATCTCGCTTGGCATGAAAGCTTCATGTGGGATGGTGCGATCAATCATTTGGATATGCAAGCACTCGCTCCGATTAGTCACGCCAAAGAAATGGGAGAAGACATTAAAAATGTAGTTAGAAAATTACAAAATAAGGCTATTTATCCCCCTTTATTTGAAGCAGCATTTAACGACAGCATCATTACTGGAGCGAAGGTATTGAAAGCATTATCTCAATTCCAAATCAGTCTAGTTTCTGCTACTTCCAAGTATGATGAAGTCAAAAAAGGTGAAGCAGTATTTACAATACAAGAAACAAATGGCTACGTCTTATTCCAAAAAAATTGTAATTCCTGCCATACTGAACCCTTATTCACGAATCATCAATTTGCTAATAATGGTTTGTCCGTCGATACAACGCTCAATGATTTTGGAAAATGGACGATTACACAACAAAGCGAGGATAGTTTATTATTCAAAATTCCCTCCTTGAGAAATCTAAGTTATAGCTATCCATATATGCACGATGGTCGATTTAGGAAATTAAATCAGGTTTTGAAGCATTATACCTCTGGTATTTCGCCACATCCTACACTCGCTCCAGAGCTAGCCGATTCCATTCAATTAACATCGAATGAAAAGGTCGATCTCATTGCTTTTTTATTAACATTAAGTGATAAATCATTCATTTTTGATAAAAAACATCAATTCCCTAGAGAAATATTAGCACCAAAGGAATAATCTTATCTTTTCCTTTGTCAAAGTATTTTAGATTGCTTTGCTAACTACTCTCTCAGTGAAACGATCTAAAATTTTATTTAACGAAAAAACTAATCTTTATGAAAAGAATTATCCTTTCCATTTCTTTATTGGCGATGGCTTTGGCGACTTATGCACAAAGTTCAGCCGTTACTGCTTGGCTACAGAATACCACTGAAACAGGAAGTTATTACAATGCAGGAAATTCTACTGCGATTGATAATGGTATATTGTTCAATTGTCAGCAAGTAGAATATTCAGCCGATTATGTGTATGTTTCTACTGCCGGAATACCTGCTTATCCTACAGGTCCATTCCAAGATGGAAATCCATCACAGGCATCGGATCAGGATGCGATTTATAGATTCACATTGAGTCCACAGGAAAATACAGGTACTAAAATGGCTACTACTGGAGGAAATATTGGTGTATTCATCAATGGAGTTTCTTTATTTGATTATAGAGATGGTGTAGCTTGGAATCCGACTACAAATGCTCCTTGTGGAGGTCCAGGAAATGCTCCTTGTCCAGGCGGAATGGGTGCCACACAAGATTGGAATAGAGATGCGATTCCTGCTGAAATGATAGGCTTTGATTGTTCTAAAGCACATCCTGCAATGGGGAATTATCATCATCATCAAAATCCTTCTGCATTTAAGTTGGATTTGGATGTGATTTCTGATGTTTGTAATCTGTATGATGCAGATGGTTTGTATGCTATCAATGCTGCTGAACATTCTCCATTGATTGGTTTTGCTTATGATGGTTTTCCTATTTATGGTGCATATGGTTATGCGAATGCAGATGGAACTGGTGGAATCACTAGGATAAAATCGGCTTATTCATTGAGGAATATTACTGTACGAAATACACACGCAGATGGTACAAGTGTAGGTGATGGCGCTCCTATTAATACTGATTATCCACTAGGATATTTCAGAGAAGATTATGAATATATAGCCAATGCAGATGATGATTATCTGGATGAGCACAATGGCAGATTCTCTATCACGCCAGAATATCAAAATGGTACTTATGCTTATTTCGCTACGGTGGATGAAAGCTGGAATTCTACTTATCCATA
>JBNMOV010000168.1:0-9526 GCA_051275765.1 Maribacter sp.
CTTACAATCCTATCGTTGAATCTATTTTGACTCAAATTGGAGAAGGAACGGCAGATCCTAGTGGACCACCAGATCCAGGAACATCGCCTAATAAGGCAAGATTGACGGTTTCATTTGTACCTTCAGCAGAAAGAGGAGAATTATCTTCTAAAGATGCGATGGAAGATATTCGTGAGGTATTGGTAGGGAAATATCCAGGAGTACAGGTGTCAGTTGAGAAAAATGCAGATGGACCACCTACAGGAAAGCCTATTAATGTAGAATTGGTAGGAGAGAACTTAGAAGCACTGATGTTGGAATCCCAGAAGATCATCAACTATATGAATGATTTGAACATTCAAGGGATAGAAGGACTCAAAGCAGATGTGAAACTGGCAAAACCAGAACAGACCATCAATATTGATAGAGAATCTGCTCGTTTATTTGGTATCAATACGAGGGATATCGCTGTAGCAATTCGTACGGCACAGTATGGAATGGAAGTATCGAAATACAAGAAAGGAGAGGATGAATATCCTATTAATCTTCGTTCTAATGAGGATTTTCGTAACAATAAGGAAGCATTGATTACGCAAAAAATAACCTTTAGAGATAGGGGAGATGGAAAGATAAAACAAGTGCCAATAGAAAGTGTAGCGAGTATTAAAAGAGGAGAAACTTATACTGCTATCAAGCGGAAGGATATGGATAGAATGGTTACAATTTCTTCTAATATCCTAGATGATTTCAATGGTAATGAAATCGTAGCGAGTTTGGAAGAAGAGATGTTGGCTTATGATTTACCTAAGGGAATGTCCTACGAATTCACAGGAGAGCAAAAAGAACAAGCGGAGAATATGGGTTTCCTTATTACTGCATTTGGAATAGCGATGTTCATGATTTTTATTATCTTAGTTACACAGTTCAATTCCTTTACTTCGCCGATCATTATTCTATTATCCATAGTTTTGAGTACGATTGGTGTATTCTTAGGTTTGATTATTACAGGCGATAACTTGGTGATCATTATGACAGGCGTAGGGATTATTTCTCTTGCGGGAATTGTCGTGAATAACGCCATCGTATTGATAGATTTTATTAATCTGCTCATTAAGCGTAAGCGAGAAGATTTAGGATTGACAGATGATCAAGAGTTATCAGCTGGTACGATTAAAAATGCTATTATAGAAGGAGGAGCGACACGTCTTCGTCCAGTATTGCTGACAGCGATTACTACTGTATTAGGATTGATTCCTTTAGCAATTGGTTTTAACTTCAACTTCTTTACATTAATTTCACGTCTTGATCCTCAGGTATTTATAGGTGGAGATAATGTAGCAATGTGGGGCCCAATGGCTTGGACAGTAATTTATGGCTTAATTTTTGCAACTGTATTGACCTTGGTAGTTGTTCCAGTTATGTTCTGGTTAGCTTATAAAGGAACTACCACTATGAAAAACATTCTAGGTTACAGAAAAGAGATAGTTGGATAATTATTTTAATAATAAAAAACCAGCTATTCTTCAAAATATAGTTCTTTAGTTTTAGTTGGTTATAGAAAAGGGGAAGTCGAAAGGCTTCCCTCTTTTTTTGTATAGGTGTTAATATTATTCAATTACGGATTAGTAATACTTTAAGCCTACCTTTGTCGTTAGCATTTTATACTTTAATATTAGAACTCCTCTTAAATTCCCCAAAGGGGAAGAATTGTAATAGTCCCTCCAATTTGGGGAGGTTAGTAGGGGTTAAATACTTTCAACATGAAACTATTCTACAACCTATTCTTCATAGCTGCTATTTCCTTAGTCACCACCACCACAAACAAAGGCTGTAAAGATAAAATCATAGAATCAGCTCCTACTACAGTAGAGGTAGAAACAGAAGTGGAAGCAGAAAAAGAAAATCCCTTACTCAAGTTACTCAAAGGATTGCGTCCCTTGAGTACACATGAACTAAATGGCAGGACGATCACCATAGACGGCGTTTCTATGCCAGTATATGATGACAAGGGGAATAAAATGGAAGGTATAGCGATCATAGAGGCCCATCAGGATAGCACCAAGATATTTGAGATATTTGGTACGGATGCACTAGAACCACTCGCAGTTTTAGTAAGGGATAAAACTACGAGTGTATTGGCAGATGATTCTAATTTTCCTCCTATGCCTGCAGAATCACCTATGGCTATAAAACTAGAATATGCTCCTGCATTTTCTATCGCAGATATGAATGGAAATGTCGTGAATTTGGACTCCTTGAAAGGCAAGGTCGTCGTACTAAATTTTTGGTTCACAAGGTGTAATCCTTGCATAGAAGAAATGCGAGAACTCAATGGACTAGTGAAGCAATATAAGGATAATGAAGATGTTGTTTTCCTTGCCCCCACTTTTGATGATAAGGCAACAGTCACTACTTTTTTAAAGAAAAAAACTTTCGATTATACCATTTTACCAGATGCGAAATCCATTCTAGATGAGTATATCGTGATGGGTTATCCGTCTAATTTAGTACTAGATAAAAAAGGAGATATTCAATACCAGTCTATGGGTTTTAGACATCAAATAGATGCTGTTTTGAATGATGAGATTAAGTATGCTTTGAAGAAAAAATAGTTATAATTTTTGTCTAAATGCCTGCCAATATCTTACATATCCGACAAGAAAATAAAGCGACTAGAGTAGAACTCGAGATAGCTGCAAAACCTATGTGGATACAAGCAGTATTATTACTGGTTTTTTTGATAAATATAGTAATGTCATTTGCCCTCCTCGTTTTAATTATCATGAAATTACCTAAGTTCAGTTTTTCATCCCTGATCACTTGTGGTCTGGTAGGATTGGTAACATGGTATTTTTTTAAGTTATTATTATGGTATAAAGGCGGCAAGGAAATCTTCATCATTGAAAAAAATAGGATTCAGTATTTTTCAGATTATAAATTATTTATCCAAAATAAAAAGGAATATTCATTCGATGATTTTTCGATGATTTATTGGAGTACAGATAGTCGTGTCAAGGATACAGATGATGATATACTAGATGATATGCAAAAAGAAGAAGGTCAAGCTATATTAGGTTTTGAATTGGATGATGGTAGAAAAATAGATACTACAGTAGAATTGCCTTTTTCTGAACTAAGACGCCTCGCAATTGTTTTAGAAAAGAAAGATATAAGAAGGAAGGGCTAATCTAGTATTTCTACATCTTAAAATCTCTATCTCTATAAAAATGCATCTAGCAAAAGTAATCAAGGAAGGAGAAGTCGTCGTCGTAGAAATACGTCCAGATAATCCTGCACTGAGAATAATATATCGTATTTTATTTGCAGCTTTGGTTATTGGAGGCTTGGCGTTGATTTGGTATGTTTCTTTTAAATATCAGAATTTGAGATTTTGGCTAGACGCTAGGATGGGCTTAATGATTATGGCTTATTTGTTTATATTTTTTATCATTTTTAGACATTGGGCTTGGTTTACTAGAGGTAAGGAAGTGGCAGTTATTTATCCAGATAAGATTCATTATTATAGAGATTTGTGGCTGTTTGCAGAAGGGAAAGTGAAGCAGGATTACAAAAAAATAGAAGTCATTTATAGACAGGATACTTCTCAAAAAAACGAAGAAGATGCCACGCTTGTGGATGAAATACTCGTGAAGAAAGAAACTGCTGTAGTTGGTTTTCGAATCGATGACGATGAAGTCATCAGTACTTTTTTACCTATTGCTTTAGATGATGGTCAAAAAATAGCTCAGCTAGTAGGAACGCTATCTAAAAATTAATCAAAGGAAAATCTGTGGATAATTTCAATTCCTCTTTCCCTTCATGATCTACAGGAATATCAATGTCGATCCCTACCACATTTACTGTTGCTGTTCCTTTGATATGATAATCTATTTCTTGCTTTTTGAAAATGGTTCCTATGGATAGATTGAGGTCTTTAAATACCTCTGCCAATGGTACATCGAATTCTATGGGTAGCGTGAAATCACTATTACTACCAATCTTCGCAGATACATTTTGCCTAATTTTAGACACCTTTTTTTTATTGATCATAATGTCTAGATCCAAAGCAGAAATATTGATACCTCCTGCATTTGGATTATAAAAAATAGCATCTGCAGTTAGTGTGAAATTGAGGGTTTTACTTATAGACGCAGACTTGAATTTTACATTTTCCATCGTTTTGAACTCTGGATTTTGAGGACTGCTACATGAAATAAGAAAAGTAGCGAAGAGTAGGAGAGGGAAGATGAATTTTTTCATATGAATTTGTATTTATTGCAAATAAAACTGTTTATGTATTAGTGGAGTCTTTTAAAAAATCAATATTTCGCATCAGTCCCTTATATCCAGTTCGCTTTACAGCAGTTTTTCTGAATACTTCTCTGAATACATCTTCCGTTATTTCGTGCCATTCTTTTTTATTCATTTTCAATAAGTCTGGATGAGGTTCGAAAAAAGGCTCATTATGCTGTTCACTGAATCTATTCCAAGGACAAACGTCCTGGCATACATCACAACCAAACATCCAATCATCGAACTTATCCTTGTATTCTGGAGGTAATTTATCCTTGAGCTCTATCGTGAAATAGGAAATACATTTGCTACCATCCATAAAATAGCCTTCTGGCGAAATCGCATCCGTAGGACAGGCATCTATACACTTGGTACAAGTGCCACAATAATCCTTAATAGGATTATCTGTAGCTAATTCCAAATCAATAATTAATTCAGAAAGGAAAAAATAACTCCCTTTTTTATTATTGATCAATAAGGTATTTTTTCCAACCCAACCTACTCCGCTTCGCTTCGCCCAATCTCGTTCTAATACTGGAGCAGAATCCACAAAACATCTACCACTGACTTCTCCTACTTCATCATTTATAATTTGTAATAATTCCTTTAATTTACTTTTAATGATAAAATGATAATCCTTGCCGTAGGCGTATTTGGATATTTTAGGAGCAGTAGGATCTTCCTGTTTTTGTTCTGTGAAATAATTGTAAGTCAGCGTAACCACAGACTTCGCTCCTTCTACCAATTTTGTAGGATCAACTCTTTTTTCAAAATGATTAGCCATATAAGACATTTCACCATGATGATTCTTATTCAACCACCATTCCAATCTTTTGGCTTCTTCATCCATGCGTTCCGCCTTGGAAATACCTACCATCCCAAAACCCAATCGCTGGGCATGGTCTCGCAATAAAGTTGCTCTTTTTTGTAATTCAGATAGTGTAGGCATTTTATTGATTCATTATTTTTTGCATAGTTTTTAATTCTAATTTCCAATCATCAGCTTCAAAGAAACAACAATCGCCAATATAGAAATCATTCCAATCCAATATTTCTGCTTTATCTTCAAAATATCCAAGCAGATAAAAGATACTAACATAAAGATGGCAATAATACAAATCTGTCCTAATTCTACTCCAACATTAAAACCCAATAAAGGAATAAAAATACCTTCATTTCTTCCTAATAACATTCCTAAATAATTAGAAAACCCTAATCCGTGAATGAGTCCAAAAAAAAGTACCATGATGTAATTAGAAGAGAGCCAATTTTTACTAGTGGAGTGTTCTGAATCTTCATCCATTTCATCAAGCAATAGCAGATTTTTGGGATTTCGAAAACCCCAAAGGTCTTGTTCCTTCTTTGGAATCATATTCCAAATAGCAGTCAAAATAATCGTCGAAGGAATTAAAAATTCAACCAAGTCCTTATCAATACTAACGATTTTAGAAATAGCTAACGCTAAAGTAAGCGAATGACCAATGGTAAATGCAGTAACCAAAATCAATATCTTTCGCCAGTCCTTCACCTGATAGACGGCACACATCACCACAATAAATAAAATATGGTCATAAGCATTCCAATCCGCTATATGTTCAAAACCCAATTCTAGGAATTCTAAAAACTTCATAGCGGAAAGTTAAGTCATTATACTAATCCTACCAAAACAAAACTGCTTATAAAGAATCTAATCCTTTATAAGCAGTATTTTTATCTAAAATCTAAGTGCACAGCGATCTAGCATCTAAAAGCCAAGCGATCTAAAAATAACGTGGCGTAGAAATTTTGCGAGTAATGAAACTGAAATCATAACCTAGCATTACTTCAAATGATCCTTGTGCAGGCTGTTGTAATTCTGTTAGTGTATAATCATATGCAGCTCCTATACGTAATCCATTTCTAAAATAATATTGCAACCATAAATCAGCAGAATCAAAAGAACTCTTCTTTCCTGCAAACCGCTCAATTGAAGAACGGAATGAAGCACCTAGCCAAAGAGTCCTGTAGAAAAATATAGATATGTCAATATCAAATTCAGTAGGAGCACCTACATTTCTATAAACATTATCTTCGTTTTTGAACTTGCTGAAAAGCCCTACAGTTTTTACTAATGCCATAGGACGTAATACAAAATTCTTATTTTTATCCAAAGGAATAGCTCCTCCAGCAGAGAAATAATAATGACGATATTGTTTTGCCCAGTACTCAGTAGTTATATCAGCGTCATCGGATTTTTTTCTCAAATCATTTTCCAAAATACTAGGAATGCCTATGCCTATAAAATACTTGTTTTGGTTGGAATAATATAATCCCCCACCAAAATTAGGTAACCAATAATTAGGCGTAACATCTGCGTATGCCTCATCATTCAATTTTTCATAATTCAGCTTACCCCAATCTGCACGCCAGTTGGTAACTCCTCCTTTCACTCCCACAGAAAGCGTATGTCCATTTCCTAGTGGAATCATATAAGAATAATTCAGATTAGCAGAGATCGCACTAGTTGGTCCTATTCTATCATTAGCCAAGCTAAATCCAACTCCAACCTTATTTCCTTTTAATGGAGTATGAATCCACAAATTTTGTGAATGAGGAGCTCCTTCCACGCCCCACCATTGGGTACGATGTAAAAGTCCCAGACTCAAGAAGCCCTTGCTTCCAGCATAAGCAGGATTATAGGACAAAGTATTGAAAGCATACTTTGTAAACATCGCATCCTGCTGAGCATTTATTCCTTGTAAAACAAAAATAAAAAGAATAAAGATTGTAAATAGTCTTCTCATCGCTTTAGTTCTAGTTATTCTAAAAAATATAGTGTGCTTGTAAATCAATTAAAAGAGTATAGTGTGCCTGCTGCTTTATCTTAGTTTACCATGTTTCTCACATATGGCAAAACAATCCTATCTAACATGTCAATCAATGATATTTAGGAACTACGGATAAAGCTTAAAAACGGGAGAAAGTAGAAGTACGCAGATAAATTCATTCAAACGATAAACTTTACTTTCAAAAAGATAAAATTATTCCCTAAGGAACAAGCATTGTCTCATATCATGCTTAAAAAGTAATATAGTGTGATTGGTATAATCCAACCATCATGCCAAAATCCTTTTTTGGTAGCTATTAAGGAGTTAGGAATTTTTTTTTCATCATCTGCTTAGTCGTAATGCTAGATTTTTATATGAATTAATTATTTGATATTTAGTACTTTATGGTTTTTTATTTTCATGCGTTAAGATATATTTTATTTATTGTTATAAATTACTTAAAATGTAGTCTATGAAAAGGAATAGGTTTTTTTTCTGCTATAAAATTATTTATAACGCCATATATTTAACGATATGGAATACACGAATATCTAATAATATCAGATATGTCATCGAATAGTCTACCGTCTAGCATCTAACAATCCAATATTTGTTTATTTTTGCAAGTTGTACAATAAGAAATCTACTAAGTGAATATCCACCTAGTAGAATTGCATAAAATTTTGCCATTTGACACTGATTAAATCTATTTCAGGAATTCGTGGAACCATAGGTGGTTTCGCAGGGAATAATTTTACGCCACAGGACATTGTAGAATGTACTGCTGCGTTTGGCTTTTGGGTATTAGGGGAAACAGCTAATCCAAAGATTGTTATAGGAAGAGATGCTAGAATTTCAGGAGAAATCGTAAGTAATTTGGTTTCGAGTACGCTTCGTTCATTAGGTATAGACGTGATTGATTTAGGCTTATCCACTACACCAACTGTAGAGATTGCTGTTCCTGCTGAAGGAGCTGGAGCTGGAATCATTATTACTGCCAGTCATAATCCTAAGCAATGGAATGCTCTTAAGTTTGTCAATTTTAATGGCGAATTTATTTCGCATCAAGATGGTCAGGATGTATTGGCATTGATAGATGCGAATGCAGTAGAATACGCTCCAGTAGAAAAACTAGGAAGCTACACTTATATAGATGATTATATTGATCGTCACATAGAACTGATTTTGGCATTGCCTTTAGTAAAGGTAGATATAGTTAAAGCAAAAGGGTACAAAGTAGTTATCGATCCAGTGAACTCTACAGGAGCATTGGCTTTACCTCCTTTATTGGAAAAATTAGGCTGCGAAGTAGTGATACTGAATGGAGAACCTAATGGAATTTTTGCTCATAACCCAGAGCCACTTCCACAGAATCTTACAGAACTATCATCTGCTGTATTATCTAATGGTGCTCACTTAGGAATTTCTGTTGATCCAGATGTAGATAGATTGGCTTTGGTTTGTGAGGATGGAGAGATGTTTGGCGAAGAATATACATTAGTAGCAGTAGCTGATTATGTATTACAACATAAAAAAGGAGCAACAGTTTCTAATCTTTCTTCCACCAGTGCCTTGAAAATAGTGACTGAAAAAGCAGGTTGTGAATATCATCCATCTGCTGTAGGAGAAGTGAATGTGGTTCAGAAGATGAAGGAAGTCATGGCTGTCATTGGTGGTGAAGGGAATGGAGGAATCATTTATCCTGATTTACATTTTGGAAGAGATGCTTTAGTAGGAGTAGCATTGATATTATCTCAATTAGCAGAATTTGGCAAGCCATTGTCATTCATGAAGAGTAGATATCCTTCATACCATATTGCTAAAAATAAAATCGAACTTACTCCAGACATAGATTTGGATATGCTATTCGCTCAATTGAATAAAAAATACGCTAGCCAAGAGTTGAATACCATAGATGGTTTGAAGATTACATTGGAAGGTGGCGATTGGATACATTTGCGTCGTTCTAATACAGAACCTATCGTACGTATTTATACAGAGAGTACTTCTCCTGTTATCGCACAGAATTTAGCCAGAAAAATCCAGATGGATATCAACGATATCCTCAAGGAACATAATGTTTAGGCAGAGACTAGACCGCTTCGCTTTTAGACACTAGACGCTAGACAAGTATTTTTTCTAGCGTCTAGCGTCTAATAATCTAGCGTCTCCTCACAGGTGTTTTAAAAATCTAAGTTGTTTTAGTTTGAAATACAAATGTTTGCGTAATACCAGAATATTAAAAAAATGAGAATCTATTTCGACAATGCTGCTACTACGCCCTTGGATGATGAGGTGTTACAAGCTATGCTGCCTTATATGAAAGGGCATTATGGCAATCCATCATCTATTCATGCAGATGGTAGACAATCTCGTACAGCCATAGAAAAAGCTAGACGTAGGATTGCACATAGTATAGGTGCGTCCATTGGCGAAATATTTTTCAC
>JBNMOV010000169.1:0-9402 GCA_051275765.1 Maribacter sp.
TAAAAAGAAGATTAAAAAAGAAATACCCTTACATCTATGGTCCGCCTAATATGAAAAGGCATAAAATACAAACCAATAGTGGCTTAATGGTATTCAGTAAAAGACCTCTGATTTATAAGCGGTCTATCGAATTTGACGTAGCGACTTCGTGGGATAACAAAATGGCTAGAAAAGGTGCGATGTTATTAGAAGGAGAATTTAATGGTAATTTATTCCAAATTATTAATACGCATACTCAAGGTAAACCTGCTATTATAAATGGGCATCAATTCCATATGATTTATAATGATTTAATCGAGCCATTTAAAAGAGAAAATATTCCTCAGATTATTTGTGGAGATTTAAATTGCAATAGCGACAAGCTGGATGATTATACGCAAATGAAAAAAATCCTCCACGTAGAACCAGCACCAATGCATGATGATCGACTCAGCAAAAATGGAAATATTTTAGATAAAACAATAGATTATATCTTAGTTCGTCGTAATGATTCAGATATGAAAATCATTAGGACAAGCAAGATTTTGATTGGTCCAGATTGGAAAAAATCTAGTAATCCACATAAGAGATTTGGAGAATCTGTTGGTTTGTCAGATCATTATCCAATGGAGATTATGGTAACTTGGTAATCTGTACAACTTATACCAATTTGAATCATAATTATCGCATATAATTGGATAAATTCAATGCGACATTATAAATTATATTTGGTATGAATTACTATTTTTCCCATAGATTTTCGAGACTCCAAAAGAGCATGAGCTTTAGCAATGTCTTCAAACTTGAATTCGCCACCTACCACAGGATTCAATATGCCTTCATTAGTCATTCTGACTACATTTTCCAAGCACCTTTTGATCACTAATGGACGATTATCAGCTATTCGAAGCATATTTACACATACGATTCCCTTGGATTGAGTCAGCAAAGAAATAGGTGAATAAAAACCAAAACCTAATGCTACCCTTATTTTACCAAAGATATTCGTCCCTGTCATCGACGCAGCACCATAACTCACTATTCGACCTCCAGAGCCCAACAGTTTCATGCCTTTTTTAATATAATCGCCACCTATGCTATCAAAAACCACATCCAATCCTCGTTCGCCTACGACTTTTTGGATTTCTGTTACAAAATCGCTCTTTCTATAATTAATCGGATAATCAACTCCTTGTTTTCGCAGATAATCTAGTTTTTCATCAGAGCCTGCTGTTCCAAAAACGATACAGCCTCTCCATTTTGCTAATTGCACCAAAGCAGTCCCTACTCCACCAGCAGCAGCATGAATCAATACATGATCGCCTTCATGTAATCTAACCATTTCTTCAGCTGCATAATAAGCTGTTCCATATTGAGTAGCCAAAGCTGTAGCAATACCTGCATCCATATCATCTGGAATTTCTGCAACTGCTCTAGCATCTGTCACAGCATATTCTGCATAGCCACCAAAACGAGTCATTCCAACTACTCTCTGCCCTACTTTTTTATCCTTGACATCTGCACCTACTTCATGAATTTTACCCACTACTTCATAACCAACAATCGCTGGCAACGGTGGTGCATCTGCATACAAACCCAATCGAGCCATCACATCTGCATAATTCAAACCAAATGCTTCTACCTCAATACAAACTTCATGAGCTTGTGGCTTTGGATGCTCAACTTCCCTTATTTCAAACGCTTTTTCTGGCGTTCCATTTTTTACTATAACTGCGGCTTTCATTAGATTTAGTTTAAGTGTTCGTTAGAAAATTAGGTATTCCATTACATGAAATCGACATCCTCTGTATAAGGATAATTCATGAGCTGAATGAGTGCTTTTTTCTTATCAAAATCCTCATAAATAATCTGGAACAGCATTTCTATCATAGGCAAATGCAAACCAAAATGACGAGATAATTCTCTTGCAATAATTACTGTACGAAGTCCTTCTGCTGGTTCTGACATAGAATTAAGAATATCATCCAGTTTTTCACCCTTACCTAATCGCTCTCCTACAGAAAAATTACGACTCTTATTCACAGAAGCAGTAGCTATCATATCTCCGATACCAGACATTCCAAAAAATGCCTTTTTACTACTTCCCATCTCATATCCCAAACGAACCATCTCTGATATGGAACGAGTAATCAACAAAGCCCTCAGGTTATAACCATAGCCCATTCCGAATATAATACCAGATGCTATAGCATAACAATTTTTAAGAATGCCACCCCACTCTGCACCAGCTAAATCACGAGTACCATACACTCTAAAAATGTCACTTTGCAATACCTTTTTACCAACAGCAACCACTTCGTCAAATCTGGAAGCAATCACTGTAGCAGCTGGTTCGCCAGCCATGATTTCTGAAGAAAGATTAGGACCAGAAAGACAACCAACTCTTACGACTACCGTCTCTTCTTCGATAACCTGTGTCATCGTACTCACTTCCCTGGGCTTTATTCTCATCTTCCCAGCTTGCACAGCATCCAAATCTATACTACCTACATCTAATCCTTTCGTACATTGAATAAGAATATGATGAGGTTTCAGAAAAGGAGCTAAATCCTTTACCATACTCCTAAAATTACTAGATGGCACCACAGGGAAAATCAGATCGCACTGGCTGACTAATTCTTCTGGATCATTAGTACATCTTATCCTAGTGGATAAATCCATTCCTAGAAAATGATGTTTATTATTAATAGCATCTGCTACTGTTGCCCTTCTACTCAACAGAATGACATCTACATTTTCTGAAAGTAATTTGGCTATCGTCGTTCCGAATTTACCGGAACCTACTACTCCTACTGGTTTCATATGATTTGGCTATAATTAAGTCAACAGATGATAGTCTATAGACCATAGATTAAGTTAGGATAACAAAATAGTAACTAATTATTAAGAATCGTGAACTTATAAAAATTTGAATTGGTATAATAGACATTATTCCAAAATACTTTTTTATTAAAAATTAACATTGACAATCAATTAGTTACAGGTAAATGTTCTATTTAAAATAATCAATAATACGGTTTATCCTATAAAATAGCGGATATATTGCTTGTGTTCAACTACTATATTAAGACTATGAAACCGCTAGTTTAAATTAAAATCTGTATAAGTATAGTCACTCAACTTAAACTAAATATAAAAAATTAATCCACTTCCCAGTCTATGGAAAATGGATTAATTAATATTGATTCTCTTAGAAGCTATTTTAATTTAAAATCACACGCCTATTCTCAATTCTCCATCCTCAAAACGAACACTTAGATTATCTCTATTTTCTAACCATGTCGCCATATCAGATCCTAATACTTCCTTTCTCCAACCTTCTCTAAGGTAAGATGGAATATAATCAGATTCGTATTTCATTTTATTGAAATCAGAACGAGGCATAAGCAACGTTCCTGCTACTCTATTTTGAGCACAGATAAATTTAAATATCTGATTCAACATATCCATCATGATGCCATGTTCTTCTGTAATATCTGGCGGAGGCTGAATCTTTCCTAATAGATCTTCCTCTTCTTCCGTCATAGGAGCATTATATAAGCTATTGAGTGTCTCCCAATTTTTCTTAATCACGTAATCAGGTATTCTTCTATCACTCAACAAAGATTGTTTACCTGCTCCTATCATTTTTAATATGACAGGAATAATTTTGCTAGACAATACTTTTTCTTTGGAAAGATTATTAGTTTTCGCTTCGTTTTCTCGCCAAAGCATCAAACGTATATTTAACAACTGCTCCTTTTTCCTTAGGGCATGCATGAGTTTATTACTCAATATATCTCCTATGAGATCCTGTGTGTAATTTTCTTCATTACAAAATTTGGAACATTCTTCCAGAACCCATTCTAAACGATTATGCTTCTCTAATTTCCCTTTGAGTTTTTCCCAAATTTGCTTGAGATAAATAACATCATTTAAGGCATAGTGAATCTGCTTATCTCTGATAGGACGTCTAGACCAATCTGTAACTGTTTGTGATTTGGAAATTTTGACTTTAGCGTACTTCTGTACTATCTTTTGGAATGAAGAGGGGTAACCATCGCCCAAGAAACCTACAGCTACTTGTACATCTACCACGTTTTTAGGTAATGTCTTAAATAGCTTATAAAATAATTGATAATCGTTTTCTCCTGCGTGTGTTATTTTCAAGATAGATTCATCCGCCATCAAATCCGTCAATGCAGACATATCCTCAAAAGCCAAGGTATCTATCAATAAATTACCCACTTCCGACGCTATCTGTACCAAACAAAGTAAAGGCACATATCTTCTCTCTCCTATGAATTCGGTATCGAATCCTATCCAGTCACTTTTTTCCTTTATCTCAGCACAATGCTTTTCGAGCTCTTGTGATGAAGTAACAAAAATATATTCTTGTTCAGGCATATAATTTTTTAATATCTATTTTTAATGATTGCTAAGGTAGGAAAAATTATGGTTTGTATTTTAGCAATGAATATTGCATGTACAACAAAATATCATTTATTCATTATTCCCCTTTTCAATTCTCACTACTATAGATTTAGAAATAGGTGTCTGACTCTCATCCGCAAACTCGTCAATTGGAATCAAGGGATTCATTTCTGGGAAATAGCCAGCTAGATTAGAAACTGGTATATCGTAAGGAACGATTTTAAAGGTATTAATTCTACGTTCTACACCTTTATAATGACTCGTTAGATTAACAATTTCTAATTTTTTCAAACCCATTCTTTCCATATCTGATGGATTCATCAACACTACCCTTCTTTCATTGTAAATTCCTCTATATCTATCATTCATTCCATAAATAGTGGTATTGAATTGATCGTGAGACCTGATGGTCATAAGTAGAAAATCTTCTTCCTGTAAGTTGTGATTAGGTAATGGACAAACGGAAAATTGTGCTCTTTGATTAGGCAGCTTACTAAAATCTGCTTTTCGTGCATTATTAGGTAAATAAAAGCCGCCATCATCTAGCTTTTTTTCATAATCATTAAAACCAGTTATCACTTGCGAAATCTTTTCTCGAATCAAGGCATAATCCTGCCCCATCTCTTCCCAATTCAGTCCATATTTATTTCCTAATGTTGCTTTCGCAATCTGAGCTACGATTTGAGGTTCGCTCATTAGAAAATCAGACGCAGGTTCTAAATGTCCTGTAGAAGTGTGTACTTTTCCCATACTATTTTCTACTGTGACAGATTGATTTTTGCCATTTTTGCGATCTTTTTCTGAACGTCCTAAGGTAGGTAAAATCAAAGCTGTCTTTCCTGTAGCTAGATGACTACGATTGAGCTTGGTACTAATAGAAACCGTCAAGTCGCAATTTTGAAATGCCTCTCCTGTATAGTAAGTATCTGAAGCAGCAGACAATAAATTCCCTCCCAAAGCAATGAAAATTTTCGCCTTGCCTTTATGCATTGCTTGAATGCAATGTACCACATCCAAACCTGTCTTATCTGGTGCATCGAAACCAAAAACCTTTTTAATGGATTGATTCAATTGTGGAGAAACATGGTGCATGATTCCGACTGTTCTATCTCCTTGCACATTACTATGACCTCTTACAGGACAAGTGCCTCCACCTTTTATTCCTATGCTACCTTTTAGCAATAAAAGATTCACATATTCCTTGATAGTGGCTACACCATTTTTATGTTGAGTCAGTCCCATCGCCCAGCAGCAAATGATTTTTTTTGCTCCTGATAAGATATCAATTGCCTCATTTATTTTTTCAATGGGAATGCCAGATTGTTTAGCTAAATCTTCCATTTTATAGCTATCCAAATCAGCAATTAATGCTTCATAGCCTTCAGTTTGTTTTTCTATAAATTCTTGATCAAAAACAGCTTCTCCATTCTTTTCCTTTTCTAGTAATCCTTTTAGAATTGCTTTCATCAAAGGAATATCTTGATTGATTTTTACTTGTAGGAATAAGTCTGTGATCATCGTTCCGCTAGTAAAAAAATCCATTGGTCTTTGTGGATTCTTAAAACGTTTCAATCCTGCTTCTTCTAGCGGATTTATTGCGATGACTTTGGCTCCGTTTAGTTTGGCTTTTTGTAATGCTGATAGCATTCTAGGATGATTCGTTCCTGGATTTTGTCCAGCTACGAGAATCACATCCGCAAATTCTAAATCATCTAAAACGATGGATCCTTTTCCTATTCCTACGGTTTGAGACAAAGCTACTCCACTGGATTCATGGCACATATTGGAGCAGTCTGGCATATTATTCGTTCCAAATGCTCTAGCAAATAATCCCCAAAGAAATGCAGCTTCATTACTGGATCTGCCACTGGTATAAAAAACGGCTTCATTAGGATTTTCTAATCCTTTTAAGGATTCACCAATAGTCAAAAAGGCTTCTTCCCAACTGATATAATCATAATAATCTGCTCCTTCTCTTTTTATCATAGGATGCGTAAGTCTACCAGATTTCCCTAATTCCATATCCGTCCAAGTCGTCATTTCTGGAATAGAATATCGCCTAAAAAAATCTACATCTGTTCTTTTTAGGGTAGCTTCTTCTGCTAGTGCTTTGGCTCCATTTTCACAATATTCTGCAAATAAGGATCGCTTATCATCTGGATCTGGCCATGCACAACCAGGGCAGTCAAAACCGCCTTTTTGATTCATTTTGGCTAGGGTTTTCATCGCTCTGATTGTCCCCATTTCTTTGAAAGCATGTTCCATTGCTACGCTTACACCTTTCAATCCTGCTGCAAAATTTTTAGGTTTTGTCAGCTTTATTTCTGATAGTTTCTCTGGAGTGAGATATGCTCTTTTATCTAATTTCTTAGCCATAGATTAAAGGTAAGGAATTTTGGTTCATGGTTTTATTGATTCATGTAGGACTGTTATTTTTTTAGAAAGGATTATTCGTTATTTGTTGTTCTATTTTTCATTAGTTTGGTTTGGTTTTGCTAGGCAAGACGCAAAATATTGCGTCTCTACTTTGGTTTGTATTTCACTTATTCAACATCTAGGTATGGCGATATTTTTTCGTATAACTCTGCAGATATGGCATAATTCTTTTTCAATGCTTCTACTGATGCATAATCGCCATGTGTTTTCCTATATTTTACAATGGTATTGGCTATTTTCCAATTCAGGTATGGATGTGATTTGATATCTTCTGCCGAAGCTGTATTGATATTTATTTTTTCTAATGAAGATGTACCTTCTAATTTCAGGTTAGGACTGATTTTCTGATAGGTACTATCTGGGATTCCATAAACTTCTCCTATTTGCGATATTTTAATAAATCCTCCTAGGCTTTCTCTATATTTCACAATCCTTTTGGATAATGTGGGTCCAATGCCATATATTTTTTGCAAATCTGCAGCAGATGAAGTGTTGATATCAACAATAACTGGTTTCCATTTTGGTTTTTTCTTACTCTTTATTTCATCATCTGGCGAAAAAATAGGCGTTTCATCTTCATAAGATTTAGGGATTGCTTCTGCTATAGGTTCTTTGTCCTTGTTGTAATTATTATAATCTTTTTTGGGAAATGGCTCTTTCTTTATCTTGATATAAGATTCTAATTCGTCATACCATTCTGCTTTTAGTCCATAGACTTTTTTGAGATCTTCTTTTTTATAAAATTTGCCCCCTTTACCCCTAAAATTCAATAAGGTTTTTATTGTTCTCTCTGGCAACCCTAAATCCAATAATTGTTCTTTTGATGCTTCATTAGGATTAAAAGGAAAAGGTTTCAATACTACTTTTTCTTTTTTATTATAATCCTTCTTTTTCCAATCCTTCTTACTATTATCCCATTTTTTGTTATTGTCCCATTTCTTATTTTTATACTTGGATTTCCTCAAGGAATCTTGATTCAACAACTCTGCTTCCCATGCTTCTATATCCTGTTCGAAAGCAGTATAATCAGGTGTTTCTTCCTTTAGTATAAATGAATATATCCAAGGCAAAGAAAACAAGCAAATAATGAGCGTGATGAGATAAAATATACCCCTTCTTTCAGACCGAGTAAAATGTAGATATTCCTGTATAGTTTTCTTCATGTTTCCCTGGCTTTACAGCCTAGTTTAAGGTGGTTTTCTGCTAAGATATCAGTTTAAAGAATCAATATATCAAAAATAGTGGTAAAAAGCACAACAACAGCTATCAAACAGTTCAAAAAAGCCTAGTAAAAGCCCTTAAAAAGTCGTACCTTTGCAGGATGGAAAAGAATGAGAAAAACGAGGAAATAAAAGCTTCTAAAGGAGATTATGATGCTAGCAACATTACCGCTCTCGAAGGACTCGAAGCAGTTCGTCTAAGGCCAGGTATGTATATTGGTAGTACAGATACCAAAGGTTTGCATCATTTAGTCTATGAAGTCATTGATAACTCTATCGATGAACACCTTGCTGGTCATGCAGATACTGTAGAAGTTATCGTCCATACAGACAATTCTGTTACGGTAAAGGATAACGGAAGAGGTATTCCTACGGGAATGCACAAGAAGTTACAAAAATCTGCTTTAGAGGTTGTAATGACTGTACTTCATGCAGGTGGTAAATTCGATAAGGATACTTATAAAGTTTCTGGTGGTTTACACGGTGTAGGTGTATCTTGTGTGAATGCACTTTCTTCTTATTTGAAGGCAGAAGTTCACAGAGACGGCAAAATTTTTCAACAAGAATACTCCATTGGTAAACCGACTTCTGAAGTAATCGTTATTGGGGAAACAGATCACAGAGGAACGAATGTTACATTCAGACCAGATGCAACTATTTTTGAAACATTAGAATATAGTTTCGGGATATTAGCTACACGTTTGAGAGAATTATCTTATCTAAATAGCGGATTGAAACTTATCCTTATTGATGAAAGGATAAAGGATGAAAAAGGCGAATTCAAAACAGAGGAATATTTATCTGAAGGTGGACTGAAAGAATATGTTTTATTCTTAGATGAAGGAAGAACGCCTATTATCAATAATCCTATTCATGTAATAGGAAAACGTGATAACGTGGAGGTGGAAGTCGCCATGCAATACAATAATTCTTACAAAGAGAATGTATTTTCCTATGTGAATAATATTAATACACGAGATGGTGGAACACATGTCAATGGTTTTAGACGTGCGGTGACTCGTGTATTCAAACAATATGGAGACGATAATAACTTTTTCAGCAAATTGAAATTCAAGATTTCAAGTGAGGATTTCCGTGAAGGTTTGACTGCTGTAGTTGCTGTAAAAGTTCCAGAACCACAATTTAAGGGACAAACGAAAGGAGAACTTGGTAATTCTGAGGTAACTGCTATCGTAAGTCAAGAATTGGGTGATGCATTGAAGTATTTCCTAGAAGAAAATCCTGCTGAAGCTAGACGAGTTATCGATAAGGTAATTCTAGCAGCTACTGCAAGACACGCAGCTCGTAAAGCTCGTGAAATGGTACAACGTAA
>JBNMOV010000170.1:0-9357 GCA_051275765.1 Maribacter sp.
TTGTACTTATCAGCTTCTGTGTCGTTCCAAAAATACTCATTACGCTACGGCGTAACTCCGTTTTTTGTGCCTAACAGAAACTAATAATTACGGCAGCTTAACATACCTTTACTTATGAGTTAGTACACTAGTGAGTCCGAGGTGCAATCTCGAACCAGTACATTATTCTAGCAGCGAAGCATTGCGGCTGTACGTTTTTTAAAATTAAATTATAATTCTTCAATATTAAGAAAAAGTAAAGAATGACTCAGAAATTATCCATTATCATGCCTGCTTATAATGAAGAAAGAACTATCCATCTGATTTTGAATAAAATCAAAGCAGTAGAATTACTTCAAGGGATGACTAAGGAAATAATCATTACTAATGATTGCTCTTCTGATGATACGAAAGGGGCAATTTTTAAGTATATAGATCAGCATCCAGAAATGGACATCAAGTACCATGAACACACTGTCAATAAAGGAAAGGGTGCTGCACTTCATAATGGCATCAAAAATGCAACAGGAGATTATCTTATCATACAAGATGCTGACTTAGAGTATAATCCACAAGAATACAATATTTTACTACAACCTATCTTGGATGGTTTTGCTGATGTGGTATATGGTTCTAGGTTCAGCGGAGGAAAGCCACACAGAATTTTATTTTTCTGGCATTCTATTGGTAATCAATGGCTTACATCCCTTTCTAACATCTTTACGAATCTCAATTTGACGGATATGGAAACTTGTTATAAGCTGTTTAAAACGCCATTTATACAGTCCTTAATTCTGAAAGAAAATCGTTTTGGTTTCGAGCCAGAAGTTACTGCGAAGATTAGTAGAATTACTGATGTACGTATTTATGAAGTAGGAATTTCCTATTATGGAAGGTCTTACGAGGAAGGAAAAAAGATTGGCTGGAAGGATGGATTTAGAGCGATTTATTGCATTTTAAAATACAATATATTTAGTAGATAATGGCTAAAAGCACACGTAGTTTCGATTTTAGAGAATTGGATGATGAAGGGATGGAAACATTGGAAGCGATTGCTTCTGCTCCTCGTTTCAATGAATGGATGTATCAGACTATTTCCAAAAATCTGAATGGAAAAGTCATGGAAATAGGTAGTGGAATTGGTAATATATCTGAGCAATTCATTCATGATGAAAAATCTATTTTCCTAACAGATATTAGAAGTAATTATTGCAATTATCTACGAAGAGAATTTGGCAAAAGTCCTTATTTATTAGGCATCGATCAAGTAGATATTGTGCATCCTGATTTCGACAAAAAATACCAAGATCTCATTGGTACTTTTGATGGAATTTTCGCATTGAATGTAGTGGAGCATATCAAAGACGATCAACTCGCTATTATCAATTGCAAAAAACTATTGAAAAAAGGAGGAAAAATGGTCATTCTTGTTCCTGCATATCAATTTCTTTATAATGGTTTTGATGTAGCATTAGAGCATTATAAAAGATATAATCGAACGGAACTCAAATCTCTTTTTGATAGAGCTGAACTAAAAATAACCAATTCCCAGTATTTCAATATGGCAGGAATAGCAGGCTGGTTTGTATCTGGAAATATATTGAAGAAAAAAGTCATTCCTTCTGGTCAAATGAAATTATATAATTCACTCGTTCCTATTTTTAAGGTTGTAGATAAAGTCATAATGAACAACATAGGCTTGTCTGTTATCGTTGAAGGAGTGAAGGTATAGACGTGCTTATGTGTACAAGTATATATGTGTAAAAGTGTGTGTGTAAACGTGCTAATATGTTCTGCTCGATATTAAAAAAAGGAGCTAGCAACACATTATAACTATACGAACTAGGATGATATAATAATGTTTATTTATTTAGAACCATACAAAAGTAATTGATTAAAATAATCGTTTCTCTTTGGAAAAATGAAATTTGCTTAAATATCTGATAACCAATATTAATCCGCCGTTTCAGGTGTTTGTCCACTTGAAACCAAGCAGCGTACAAATGATTAATATTTAAAAATATCATAACTCTGGCAAAGAATCCTTGATTTTGGATTCATTTCTTCGCTTGATGTCAGGTGAACAAACACCTGACATGGCGGAAAAAGAATTGCGGCTATATGGATTGAATGATAAACGATAAATGATATTTTATTTATGAAAAATGTATTCTTTTTATTCTTGGTTTCTAGTCTTATTTTTAGCGTATTATCCTGCAAAGATAGACCTGGAACAGATATGGCTTATACTGATTTTTTCGAAATTAGATCAGGAGATAATACTTTAGATAGACATTATTATGTGAGCAGTCCTATTAATGCTCGTTGGTCAGATTTTTTAGGAGATAAGCTACCAGAAGATATTAATCGAATTACACCTTCTTTTGCTCGTATTTCTAATACAGACGGGATTCCTTTTGATTTTATTTCAGAAATCATCATAGAGGTATTTCCTAATCAGGATTTGTCAGTAGATCCTTTTTTGGAGATTGCTTTTAGAGATGGAATACCTTTCAATACGGGTACTACATTAGAACTTCCCCCTAGCCTACCCGATTTCAAAGAAGAATTCGCTGATGGCGAATTTGTATATCAAATAGGCTTGAGATATAGAGAATTTCCACCTGCTACATTTAGAGTCGTGTTGGATTTTGGATTTTATGCAGAGGATAACTAGAAGTTTCATATCTTAGCAATAGAAACAAACTTGTTTCATTTTTCAAACTCACAACACTTTCACTCTCAAAAGGATGAGTAACTTTATTGTATCAGCTAGAAAATATCGTCCACTACGTTTTAACGATGTAGTAGGGCAACAACACGTTTCTCAAACATTGAAAAATGCATTGAAAAACAATCACTTAGCTCATGCTTTCCTTTTTTGTGGACCTAGAGGTGTAGGAAAAACGACTTGTGCCAGAATTTTAGCCAAAGTACTGAATTGTCAGAATTTGGATGAAGAGCAAGAGCCTTGTAATACTTGTTCTAGTTGCGAATCTTTTAATAATAATGCCTCTTTCAATATCATGGAGCTCGATGCTGCCTCTAACAATAGTGTAGAGCATATTCGTGCATTAATAGAGCAAGTTCGATTCCAACCACAGCAAGGAAAATACAAAATATTCATTATAGATGAGGTTCATATGCTTTCACAGCAGGCATTCAATGCCTTCTTGAAAACATTGGAAGAACCACCTTCTTATGCTGTTTTTATTCTCGCTACTACAGAGAAACATAAGATCATTCCTACTATTTTATCTCGTTGTCAGATTTTTGATTTCAAAAGAATTCAGATAGCAGATACAGTTGGACATTTGGAAAAAATCTGTAAGGAGGAAAATATCAATGCTGATAAGGATGCCTTGCATATCATTGCTCAAAAAGCAGATGGTGCATTGAGAGATGCTTTGTCTATTTTTGATAGAATCGTTAGTTTTTCTGTAGATAAGATTAGTTACCAAGATGTCATTACCAATTTAAATGTATTGGATTATGACTATTATTTCAAGGTAGTAGATACGTTCCTTACGTCTGATTCTTCTGAATTATTGTTGGTTTTTGATGATATTCTAAGAAAGGGATTCGATGAGGAAGTTTTCGTGAATGGACTAGCAGAACATATTCGTAACTTACTCGTTTGTAAGGATGAACGAACGATTCAGCTGCTCGAAATAGGAGAATCATTAAAAGCTAAATATAAAGAACAAGCAGGCAAAACGCCTTTATCTTTATTGCTGACAGCATTGGATCTTTGTAATCAATGTGATGTGGATTTCAAACAGGCACGTAATAAGCGTCTGCATGTAGAAATGGCATTGATAAAGATGTGTTTCATCAATCAGGCCGTAGCAGCTCATCGCAATCCTCAGCCTGTATCCATTGAAAAAAAAACGGCTGACCTAAGCGAAAGCACTCCAGTCACCTATTCCAAGCCATCTAATCCCGTCCAAAAGGTAGAAGAAGCTCTTGAAGAGAAGGAGATAGCCAAAAAAGAGGTTGCTAAACCTAAAAGCAACGCCAAATTTGTTCCTCCTTCTAGGTTGATTTCCCCTAAATTTACTTCATTAAAATCCATTCAAGAAGAAGTAGATGGAGAAGTCAAAGATGATGGGGATATGGTCGCTCCTACTATCACACAAATCAAGGAATCTTGGGCTGATTATTTGAAAAGTGTCACTTCTCCTTCTGGAAAAATAGCATTAAAAAATGCTATTTTGAGCCTAAAAGATGAAAATACATTGGTCATTACTATAGGAACAAGTATCTCCGAAAAAAATCTCCGCCAAGAGAAAAATCTACCTGATCACATCAGAAAATACTGTAAGTACCCTCCCCTACTCATAGAATATAAAGTAAACATAGAACTCGCTCCTAAAATAGACAAGCCAGAGGTACAAAAAGCTGTCACTCAAAAAGAGATTTGGCAAAATATGGTGCAACAGAACCCTTTGGTGGATAAACTAAGAGAAGCATTGGATTTGAAGCCAGATGTTTAATTACTAGTGTATTAGCTTAAAAAGTTATGATTGTTGTTTATTGAAATAATTCTTATCTCATTTCAAATGCTGCCATTATTAAAGGAATCTTTATAGTTAGTATAACTATAAAGATTAATATTATCATGGTAAATAAACTACCAATCCTGAAAACAAAAAAGCGGCTACATTGATTCCTTCATGAATAAATATATCTCCATAATTCTTTGCAACATAATGTGTTCCTCTTCCAAATTCCATCATAAAATTCATTGTTAATAAGAAAAATATTATCCAGAAAATAATATTGACTACGGCTATGCAACTATTTCTTAAATTCTATGTAGTATTGATGGCTATGGTTCCATTCATCGCATAGGGGAAAAAAGAACCTACCGTAGCAAAGTAGATCAAATAATAATTATTCAAATAAATTTACCTCTTCCTAGGTCAACTTAGGGAGTAGGCAGTTATCTTAATTAAAATGAAATTAAAAAATCTTAGCCTTTCCTTATTCTTTACCTTACTACTATTTCCTAGCTTACTGATGGCTCAAACAGATAAGGCAACCATTAGTGGTTATATCAAGGATGCTCAAAGTGGAGAAACATTAATCGGTGCTTCTGTTTTCATTGTAGAACTACAAAAAGGAGCTATGTCTAATGAGTATGGATTCTATTCTATTTCTGTTGTCCCTGGAAAATATAATCTGGAATACGCTTATCTCGGATTCGAAACGATATCACGAAAAGTAGAGCTCACAGAAGATGTGATGATCACTATTGAAATGGGCGGAAATGTAACGGAACTGGTAGAAGTTGTTGTTCTTTCAGAGAAAGAAGATCGAAATATAAGCACTACAGAGATGAGTGTCAACAAGTTAGACATGAAAACTATTTCGAAAGTTCCTGCACTGTTGGGAGAAGTAGATGTCATCAGAAGTATTCAACTTTTGCCTGGAGTTTCAACTGTAGGAGAAGGTGCCACTGGATTTAATGTGAGAGGAGGAGGAATTGACCAAAATTTAGTTCTGTTAGATGAAGCTCCCGTTTATAATTCATCTCACCTCTTTGGTTTCTTTTCTGTCTTTAATCCAGATGCAGTTAAGGATGTAAAATTATATAAAGGAGGAATACCAGCTCGCTATGGCGGGCGATTGTCTTCTATTCTAGATGTACGAATGAAGGAAGGAAACAATAAGCAATTAGCCGTTTCTGGAGGGATCGGTTTAATCTTTAGCCGCCTGTCGATTGAGGCACCTTTGATAAAGGATAAAGCTTCATTTATCCTAGCAGCCCGTCGATCTTACATTGATGTAATAGCTAGACCTTTCTTAAGTGATGATTTGAAAGATGCCAAGTTGAATTTCTATGATTTGACCTTAAAGACTAATTATAAAATCAGTGAAAAAGATCGGATTTATCTTTCTGGATACTTAGGAAGAGATGTTTTTGGTTTTGGAAATGCTGCAGGTTTTAACTGGGGAAATGCGACGACTACTTTCCGTTGGAATCACCTTTTCAATAATCGTTTATTTTCAAATTTTACAGCCTATTATAGTAATTATGATTATAAAATCGAATTTGGTGATGATGATATCAATTCTTTTGACTGGGATGCGAAGATCATTAATTATAGTTTGAAAGCAGACATGACCTATTATCTCAATACGAATAATTCACTGACTTTTGGAGGTCAAGCTATCTTGTACGAATTTGCTCCAGGTAATGCAATTGGAGTGAGTGAAGGAGACGAAACGAGGTTTAGCGTACCTAGAAAAAGAGCTTTAGAGGCAGGTATTTTCATTGAAAATGAACAGACGATCAGCTCCAAATTTTCGTTACACTATGGCTTTAGACTTTCTTATTTTAATTATTTAGGATCAGGTAATGCTTATGAATTTGAAGAAACTACTCCTGGGGAAGTGAAAGAATTAGTTGGTGTTACTCAATATGGTGATTGGGAAAGTATTAAGGCTTATGCTAATATAGAACCACGAGCATCTATTAAATACCAACTGAATTCTTCGAGTTCTTTGAAAGCCAGCTATAATCGAATGACTCAATATATTCATTTGATTTCAAATTCTTCTGCTGCAACACCATTGGATGTTTGGACACCAAGTACCAATAATATTAAGCCTCAGCTTGTAGACCAATATGCACTTGGAATATTCAAAAATTTCAAAGAGAATAAATACGTTACTTCTGCAGAAGTCTATTATAAAAAATTCCAGCATTTAGCTGATTATGTAGATGGGGCTAATCTTTTTATCAATGAATTGATAGAAGCAGAACTCCTAGATGCAGATGGTAGAGCTTTTGGAATAGAGCTGCAAGTAGAAAAGAAAAAAGGGAAATTTACAGGATGGTTGAGCTATACTTTGGCTCGAACAGAACGTAGAGTAAACGGAATTAATGATAATGAATGGTTTGCTTCTCGTTTTGACCAAACGCATAATTTAAGTCTAACTGGGTTTTATGAATTGAATGATCGAGTGAGTTTCTCTGCTAGTTTTGTACTCAATTCAGGAACGCCAGCAACCTTCCCTACTGATCGTTTTGATCAGCAAGGTTATGTGATTCCTAACAATGCTTCCAATGTTAGAAATAATGTAAGAATTCCAGCTTATCATCGCTTAGATGTTTCTGCAACTCTGAAAGGAAAGGAAAAGAAAGGAAAACGTTTTGAATCAGAATGGGTATTCGGAATTTATAATGTATACAATCGCAGAAATCCTTTTTCTATTTATTTTGGACAACAAGATATTCGTCCAGTAGGAGGTCAAGCGGTCATGACAGAAGCAACTCAGCTTTCCGTCATTGGTAGTTTAATTCCTTCGGTATCTTATAATTTTAAATTCAAAAAGAAACCTAAAAAGTAGCGATTCTCACAGCCTCACATTTATAGTAGTAAGGGGCTAAAACCTCTTGAGAACAACTATTTAAATAAAGGTTATTGTATAATAATCTCTACTTAATTGAAAAAATAATCATCATGAAATTTAAATATATAATTTATCTCATCGTCATCATCGCTTTTATTTCAGCCTGTGAGGATGTCATTCAAGTGGACTTAAACGAAGGAGATAATCAATTAGTCGTAGACGCTTGGATTAATAATTTGCCAGAAACCCAAGAGATTCGTTTGGCTCGAGTACTCCCCTATTTTGAAAATAATCAAACTCCAGGAGAACTAGGAGCTACGATTATCATCTCAGAAGATAATGGCGAGATATACAATTTTGAAGATGCTGACAATGACGGTACTTACGCTTGGACTCCAGCACCTGGAGCTACATTCGGAAATCTGAATGGCATTTATAATCTATCTATAATTACAGCAGAAGGAAAAGAATATTCAGCTATATCGAGTATGAGAAGAGTCATGCCAGTTGATTCTATCGTTTTAGAAAATCGAGAAGAAGAACTAGGGCAAGCAGCAGGAATTTACGCAGAATTCTTTGCCAGAGATGTATTAGGTCCAGATGATACCTACTGGATCAAAACATTCAAAAACGGAGCATTTCTGAATAAGCCACAAGAGATGAATCTAGCTTGGGATGCTTCATTCACTCCTGGAGTAGATGGAGTTACTTTTATCTCACCTATCCGACAACAAATCAATCGTGTTCCTGATTCTGGAGATGATGCTGTAGATAATAGTGAACTGCCACCTTGGGCAGAAGGTGATTCAATCAGTGTAGAAATACACTCTATAAATACAGATGCTTTTGATTTTTTAAGTCAAGCTCGTACACAGATGACTTTGGGAGATGCAGGTATTTTTGCAGAGCCACCGGCTAATGTTCCTAGCAATATCCAATCACTTAATGCAACAGAACCATCAGATCAGGCAATAGGCTTTTTTAATGTTTCTTCTGTTTCCACTTTAGGACGAAAAATAGCGTTATAATTCTCAAATTATTTGAGAGGTTTCTTAATTATTTGTTTTTCCTAACATAAAACTGCCTCCTTCTTTAGTGAATCGTCAGAAATAATTTGTGTCAAAATATACGAAAAAGTTTTGGACGTTAACAATTTTTAAAACCGCAGCAATTCTAAAAGAATTGCTGCGGTTTTAAAAATTGTGGTTCTTTGACAAATGTCGTGAAATGTTTAATTTAGAGTAATGTCACAGGACCTTAATTTTTAAGGGTATAAACTATTTTATTACTCTAACAAATGGTTAAAAAAAGTCGTAGCAAGTCCAAAAGTGAAACGTATTCAATAACCTGAGCCATTATGCTTATTCTTTTTCCTTCTAAAAAACACAAAAAATAGTTCCGTAGCTACGGCTATGCAACGATTTTTTGAATTCTTTAGAAGAAAGAATTACTACCCATTCTAGCTCAATTTATTAAATACGTTTCACTAAGGATTACTACGACAAAACTTATGACAGTTATTGATGGGCTTGCTTTACTATTTTCTAATTGGAATATCGTAGCCTATTTTCAATACAAAGTTTACTGGAGATTCAAATGAAAGACCTATTAGAAATTGATACTCTATCCGACGGATTTAGGAAAGATTATGAGAAGTAAAAAGGAAAGCAGATTTTTGTAATTACTACAAAACGCCAATCTGCTAACCAATGGAATTGAATCCGAGAGTAAAAATATATAAAATGATTCGTAAACTAAAAGTAGTTGCGAATAAACAACGTCAAGAATTTTTATGTCATCTAATAGAAGGGATAATAAAAAGTCGCTCTGTGATTTTTACAGAAATTGCTGATAAAATAGATAAGCCTATAAAAATCAGTTCAATAGATATATATCCAAGATTTTTTCAAAGTAGTTGGATTCGACTATATACGTTTAATGCTATTTTTTTTGAGTTTTGTACATCACTCAAAACCTAAATTAAGTATAGATCGTACAGAATGGGATTTTAGAAAA
>JBNMOV010000171.1:0-9315 GCA_051275765.1 Maribacter sp.
AACAAAGTTTTGTTAAAAAAGTAATTGGTGTAATTATATTTTGTAGAGTATGAATTTGTGTTATTCCTTCTCACACTTTTTTAAAGCCTTACTTTGTAGTTTTTGATAACAATAATTCATTAGTGATTTTACTAAATAAATTAATATGATTAAATTATTACAAACATTATTTATTGTAATACTCAGCTTTTCTCTTCATGGGCAATCCATCACAATAAGTGGTGTTGTCTCATCATCAGCAGATAAACAGCCTATTATAGGTGGAGCTGTTACTCTTTTAGGAGATGGAGAAGAACTGGTAGGAACAGTTACAGAATTCGATGGAACATATACTATTACTGTTCCTAGTAAGGAATCTGTTTTGGAGTTTACCTATATAGGACTCAAAACTCAAATAATAATAGTAGGAGAACAAACTACTATTGATGTATTACTAGAACCAGATGCTTCTTTACTATATGAGGTTGTAGTTATTGGTTATGGTACAGAAAAAAGGAGTAATATAAATGGAGCTGTTTCTGTTATTACAGCAGAAGATATTAGTGAAACTCCATCGCTTCGAGTAGAACAAGCATTACAAGGTCGTTCTTCAGGAGTGGTAGTAGCACAAAATTCTGGTTCTCCAGGTAGTGCCATGACTGTAAGAATTAGAGGTAATGGTAGTTTATCAAATAGTGATCCATTATATATAGTGGATGGTGTTCCTGTAAGTGGATTAGATTTTCTGAATACAGCGGATATTCAATCTATCAGTATATTGAAGGATGCAGCATCATTAGCTATTTATGGTTCAAGAGGAGCAAATGGTGTAGTTTTGATTACAACAAAAAGTGGAGATTTTGAAAAAGAGGGTATGATCTCTTATGATGGGTATTATGGTGTTCAGAAGTCTTGGAAGAAATTGAATTTATTGAATGCTCGCGAATATGCCATTATTCAGAATGAAGCATTTATTGCAGCAGGAAGAACTCCTCGTCCAGAATTTCAAAATCCAGATGCACTGGGAGAAGGAACAGATTGGCAGGATGAAGTTTTCCAAACTGCTCCTATGCAGAGTCACTCTATTAATATGTCAGGAGGAGGAAAGAAAGCTAGTTATGCATTGACTGGTGGATATTTTCAACAAGATGGAATTGTAGGTGGGAAAAAATCTAGTTTTAAAAGATATAATGTACGCTTGAATTCAAAATTCAAAATAAAGGAATGGTTGACAGTAGGAAATACTATTGGCTTCACTAATTTAGGAAGAAGAGCATTGGCAGAAAATAATGAGTTCAGTACACCATTAATAAGGGCATTGAATATAGATCCATTGACTTCAGTAAAAAAGGATGATGGAACATATGCCTATTCCAAATATGCTGATACAGATATTGCTAATCCAGTTAATCAAATAGCACAAACATTTGATTTATGGACAAGTAATAGAGTTGTAGGATCAGTGTATAGTTTAATTGACTTTACTAAGGATTTATCTTTGAGAACAAGCTATAGTGTAGATGCTACATTTGCTACACAAGATATTTTCCTTCCTCGTTATAATCTAAGTGTAGATCCAGATTTAAGAGATGCTCCAGCACAAGAAATCAGAGATCAGAATTCAATTATCTTGAATAACAATACTTGGAAGAACTCACAAATAGAAAATTTATTGACCTATAAAAAAGTATTTGCTCAAAAGCATGATTTGAAAGTTAATCTAGGAAATACAGTACTTCAGACAACATATGCAAGAAGTGGAGCATCCAATTCTAATTTGGTTTCCAATGATCCAGAGGATGCTTATATCGATAATGCAACTGGTGATATTTCTGCTCAGACTGGTTCTGGATTTGAAGAAGAAACAGCTCTATTGAGTTATTTTGCTAGAGTTAATTATGCCTATGATGAAAGGTATGTGGCTACAGTTGTGATGAGAGCAGATGGTTCTTCTAAGTTTGGACCAGAAAACAAATTTGGATATTTTCCATCATTTTCACTAGGTTGGGTTATCTCAAAAGAAAAATGGGATTTATATCCTGTTACCTATATGAAAGCAAGAGCAGGTTGGGGACGTAATGGTAATGATAATATTGGTGTTGGTAGATATTTATCTGTAGTTCAAGGAGGACAGAATTATGCATTTGGACCTAATGAAACTATCACTAATGGTACTGTGGCATTAATAGCAGCAAATTCAGAAATAAAATGGGAAACCAGTGAGCAATTAGATGTAGGTGTGGATGTTGAACTTTGGAATGGTAAGGTAAATATAACTACAGATTACTTTATTAAAAACACAAAGGATATGTTATTCGCTCCTCCTATTCCAGCAACAGTAGGAACTGCTGCTCCTACTCGAAATATAGCCACTATGATTAATAAGGGCTGGGAATTATCTGCTGTATATAGAGATGAGATTAATGGATTCTCTTATGATATCGGTGCTAATATTACAGTCATTAGAAATGAAGTGACAGCATTAGGTTTGGGAGCAGAGCCAATAGGTACAGGTAATGTTACATTTCATGGAGGTAATGTGGTTCGTACAGATATAGGACAACCACTAGGTTCATTCTATGGTTATGTTACAGATGGAATATTTCAAAATGGAGAAGAAGTAGCAGCTCATGCTTTCCAAAACACTGGTACTGCACCTGGAGATATTCGTTATAAGGATTTGAATGGAGATAATGTAATCGATCAGAATGATAGAGCATACATAGGTAATCCAAACCCAGATTTCTCTTATGGTATGACTTTAGGAGCAAAATATAAAGGAGTGGATCTAGGTATGTTTATCCAAGGTGTAGGTGGAAATGATATTTATAATGCTACAGTAAGGTATGATTTGGTATTTTCTAATAAACCTAATTCTATCCTAGACAGATGGACAGGAGAAGGCACATCTAATTCAGAGCCAAGAGTGAGTTTATCAGATCCTAATAATAATACTAGAGTTTCTGACAGATTTGTAGAAGATGGATCTTATCTAAGATTCAAGAATATCCAGATAGGATATACACTTCCAGAAAAAATAATGGAAAAAATAAAGGTACAGAAATTGAGAGTTTACGCTTCAGGCAATAATGTATTCACATTTACTAAGTATTCTGGATTTGATCCTGAAATTGGAGCATATGGAGGAGCATTGGAAGCAGGTATAGATAGAGGATTCTATCCTCAAGCACGGTCCATTATTTTTGGATTACAATTAACATTTTAAAAATCAATTATAAAATTGACTTTTAGTACTAATTGTTAAATTATTTACAAAATCTAAGTAGACATTCTTAAACATTCTTGTAATTATTTCAATTATAACAATGCCCATTAGTTTGTTAAATTTAAAATATAAAATAGTATGAAATACTTTAGTATAAAAATCATATTACTTTCTACACTCTTTCTTTTAGTAGGTTGTGGAGATAAATTTTTAGATAGACCCCCCTTAATAGGAGAAAGTTCTGAAGATTATTATCAAACAGAAGAACACGCCATAGCTAGTGTGAATGCAGCTTATGCAGCACTTCAATTTGAACTAACACCAGCAGCTCATTTTCGTTGGTTTTGGGGAGATATCATGTCAGATGATTCTGACAAAGGAGGAGCTGGTGATAATGATGGATTCGAATTATTATTATTAGAAACCTTCCAAGGACAATCTAATAATGAAATGGTAGCATCTGAATGGACCGCATCTTATGAAGGTATCTATAGAGCTAATGCAGCACTAGAAAATATACCAGGTATAGATATGGACGAAACGATAAAGGCAAGGATACTAGGAGAAGCAAGATTCATTAGAAGTTGGTTTTTCTATAATCTAGTGACGATGTTTGGAGATGTACCAAAAGCAGATCATGTATTGCTTCCTAGTGAATTTAATATTGGAAGAAGTCCTGCATCAGAAATATGGACATTGATAGAATCTGATTTGACTACAGCCATTCCAGATTTACCACTTCGTGGAGATTATAATGATGCAGATCTAGGAAGAATAAGCAAAGGTGCTGCACAAGGGTTATTGACAAAGGTTTACTTATGGCAAGGAAAATGGGCTTTAGCAGAAGATGTAGCTAATGATATTGTCATTTCTGGAGAATATGCCTTAGCAGATGATTATGCGAGCATTTTTACTCAAATAGGAGAAAATGGTCCTGGTTCTGTATTCGAAATTCAATATATGTCAGAGTCTGGTGGAAACTGGGGATACAATCAAGCAAATGAAGGAACATTTACCAATGTATTTCAAAGACCTAGAGGAGCATTTGGAGGCTTTGGTTTCAATCTTCCTACACAAGACTTAGTAGATGAGTTCTTTGCAGAAGATCCTAATGTAGAAGATCCTCGTTTAGCTTCTACAGTATTTAGAATAGGAGACCAAGTAGGAGATAGAGGAGTACTAACAGAAGAAGCTACAGGTTTTCCACATCCTTATTATCCTAGAAAATACTTCAATAATCAAAGTGAAGAAGCTTCCTTTGGAGATATTGCACCTAATGGAGGATCTAATGATAGAGTCATCAGGTATGCAGATGTATTATTGATGCATGCAGAAGCAGCCTATCATAATGGTAACGAACCTGGAGCAAGAACATCACTAGAACAAGTAAGAGAAAGAGCAAGAGCTGGTAATCCTTTAATCCTTCCAGAGGTTACAGCATCTGGACAAGCATTATTAGATGCTATCTACCATGAAAGAAGGATAGAGTTAGCATTAGAAGGACATCGTTTCTTCGATTTGGTTCGTACAGGTCGTGCTTCAAGTGTATTAGGAAGTATGGGTTACACAGAAGGAGTACATAATCTATTCCCAATTCCTAGTGCTCAAATTTTGGTTACCAATGGAGCCATTACTCAAAACAACGGATATTAATCATCATCTAAATTGTATAGAATTACAAAAGATGTAAATAGATATTAGATTTTAAAAAAGATAATTATGAATCGTTATAATAAGTTATTCTTTTTATTGCTGTTAACCTTAGGCACTTTTGCCTCATGTGATCCTTATGAAGAGGATGATATTAATATAGGAAACTTGCCAGAAGCACCTACATTTACAGCAAGTGTAGATCCAACGAATGCCAATAAAATAGTCATTACCAATACTTCTGAAGGCTTTGTAGACTTCGTTTGGGATATTGATGGAGGCATAGGCTTGGCAGGTACACCCAATGTGTCAACATTGAGCCATGATACTGTTTTGTTTTCAGCTATGGGGACATATGATATTACCTTATATGCCACCAAATCTGGTGGAAGCGGTACATCATTTTCCACACAGACATTTGTAATAGATGAAAATGCAGTACTAGAGTGTGATGATAAATTCTCACTCCTTACTAATGGATGTACAGTCCAATGTTGGAAATTGAGCAATATTGCTGGAGCAATCAATGTAGGACCAGCAGAATTATCATCAGAATGGTTTTCTTCTCCAGAAGATGGACATGATCCTTCTCAAGCAGATGATACATGGTGCTTCAGTTTCGAGGATGTTTCATGGACATATAATAATAATGGAAGTACTTTTTCTGCTTGTCAAGGCTTTATTGAAGATCCTGCTTATCCTGTCCCTACAGGAGTCAACTTTAATGTAGTAGATAGCGGAACAACATTTTCTGATTACAAAATAATTTTACCAACTGGAGTATGGATGGGTGTAGAAGATTCTGGATCAGAATATCAAATTGTAGATATCAATGAGAATGAGATGATTCTTCTTGCTCCAATTGCTACATGTGATGGTACTGCCTCTCCTGGTTGGTTTACCATAACATTTGTGCCTGCTAACTAAAACAGATAATTCAAATTGTGTTTTGTTGGATTAGGTATTTAAATAATAAGTTGGGGACTTTTTTTTATAAAGTCCCCAATTATATAAATAATTGAAATGCAAAAATATTTCTACATACTCATAGGACTCCTATTATTTTCTGTTCAATCATGTAAGGACGATGAAGGTAGTGATGCAACAATTACTAAGCCTACACTTAGTATCTTAGATGCAGAATTCTTTGAAGGTTCAGAAACGAATACAGTTCAAGTAACAGTAAGATTAGCTGGGGAAAATGCTAGCAATGTATTGGTTAATTATTCAACCATAAATGGTACAGCATTTTCTGGTTCTGACTTTATTGCTATCTCAAATGGAGAATTATTATTTACTCCTAATGATACAGAAAAGACGATCAGTCTAGTGATCAAGGGAGATGATTTGAATGAGCAAGATGAGGATTTAGAAATATTATTATTGAATCCATCTAATGCAACATTGCTAGATGAACGTGCTACTATTACCATTAAAAATGATGATAGTCCAAATGATAATTATATTCCAGATGGTGGATATTCTACACCAACTTCTTATGCTGACATGACACTAGTTTGGGGAGATGAATTCCAAAATTCAGAAGTCAATGAAGCTGACTGGACATTCGAAATAGGAAATGGTGATGGTGGATGGGGTAATAATGAATTACAATATTACAAATCACAAAATACAACCATAGAATTAGGTGAATATATGGTTATAGAGGCAAAGGAAGAATTCACCAATGGATTTAATTATTCTTCTTCTAGATTAGTTACAAAGGATAAAAAAGAATTTCAATATGGGAGAATAGATATCAGAGCAGCTTTACCACAAGGACGAGGTTTATGGCCTGCCATATGGATGCTGGGTGCTAATATAGATCAAGCAAGTTGGCCAGCATGTGGAGAAATAGATATTATGGAATTGGTAGGTAATGCACCTAATCAAGTTCATGGTACAGTACATTATGGAAGTACTTTTAGTAATCATCAATATCATGGTGGTTCTACCCTTACTCCTAATGGCGGAAACTTTGCAGATAACTTCCATGTTTTTTCTTTGGTATGGGAAGAGGATTTGTTACAATTTTTAGTGGATGATGAGCTATATTATGAAGTAACTCCTAGTGATATGCAAAATGGACAGCCTTATCCATTCAATCAGGAATTCTTCTTTGTATTTAATGTGGCAGTAGGAGGAGCTTGGCCAGGTAATCCAGATGGAAGTACTGTTTTTCCACAAAGAATGGTTGTTGATTATGTTAGAGCATTTCAATAATTAAGGGTGTTGAAGCCTTTGGAGATAAATACTTCAAAGCATGGGCATATGATTTAGGAGCATTGAATGAAACGATGGAGATATCTATTAGAATCTAGAGTAGGCAATCAATTATCTATTAAGAAGTTAGTAATTCAATAGTATTGAACTAAGGTTATATTATAGAGAGAGGTTTGTGATTAAGAACTCGTTTAAATTAAAGAAGCACTAAGAATATTTGTTCTTAGTGCTTCTTTAATTTAAACGAGAATAATATTAAAAAACAACCTTTATACCAACCAATCCATATCCATGTAGATATCCTCTATTTGTTCTTTTGGAATTGTCATTGAAATTAGAAAACCTTTGTGTAGCATTTAATTGAGCAGTGAAATATAGATTTTTGGCAATCTTTTGTTCTAATGCTAAACTAGCTCTCAAGTATTTATAATTCAAAGAAGCACTACCATTTCTAGGAGAATTTGGATAATGTCTAAAAGTATAACCTGCTCTTAGTTTTAGATAAGTATTATTCTTTTTATAAATCAAATCCAACGTACTTTGGTATTGATTATAATTCAGTACTTTTCTATTTTTAGTGATTCGTTTAGTCCATTCTACACCAAGCTTTAAATAGATATTCTTACCTAACTTTATCTTAATAGCACTGTTTAATGTGAGATAGTGTAATTGATATTTTTGCATACCAGAAGTATTGATACTATCGCCTAATAACTCACTATCTATGATGGAATTATTGCCTCTGCCAGAATTCATATGATAATCTCTTTTCTTCCAAGAAAGACTAGATTCAAATTGAGGAACTAAACTTTCTTTTTTGAATTTTTGTTTAAAATATGCTCTAGTCATGAACTCGCTATAAGCCAAAGAAGAACTATCAATAAAGTGATATTTTTTCCAAGATTGTCGTGCTTCTATGATGATCTTTTGCTTTTTATTAGGTTTGATTTGTAATCCTGTACCTCCTCCATATTGATGATAAGGACTATAAATATTATGGATATTTGAAGTGTCTGTTATTTCTCCTCTATGTTTATATCTGAATGTCCCCTTACCAAATATGATCAGTTGTTTAGAAAATTTGTATTGGTATTTTGGAGTAACTTTTATATCCAATAAACTGGTTTTGATTAGAGTAGGGTAGAGCTTGTAATTCGCATTAGCATCCACATCAAAAATATGCTTTTTGATTTTTTTCTGATAATTCATTCCTAGTCCTATCTTAACTAAAGGAGAAGAAAGAATCATCTCTTTTTTTTCAAAAACGCTTTTTTTACTATTGGTATAAGAAATAGGGTTTCTAGAAATATTATATTCATAACCTGCTTGAGAACTTGCCTCAAATTTCAATTTTTGTTGTCCCATTAATACAATAGGAAATGGCAATAAAAAGCAAACAATGATATGCTTCATAATTAGGTGTGGTTTAATTTTTGATAAAATGATATAGAAAACCCTAAAGTATTAAAGCTCTGTTGTCTTATCTGTCAAGAATACTTTGTACTCGATTTCAATAGTGACGACATTTGAATTTTGACTATTGTCCAGTACTTCATCAGCTACTGGAATTCCAACTAATAAGCTCAATAAAAGAATGATATATGGAACTGCTGATTTTTGAATTTTCATGATAATTAGATTTTTGTTGTGATGTAAACGTTGTATTAGAATTCCTTTTCTTTGAGGAGATTAAGAGGGTTTTATTGTAATACTCCTTGAAAAGCAACATTCCCTTGAATGACTTCTTTCAATCCTATTTTATTAACTAATTGTATACCTAATCCTGGTCTGACATTGACTTCCATGATCATAGGACCAGCATCTTTATCCAAGACAATATCCACTCCTAAGTAATTCAAAGGAAAAGCTTTAGAAGTGTCTATCGCAAGTTGTAGTAATTCATTCCAATAAGGAATGTCCTTACCCTTAATGATACTTTTAGAATCTGGATGGATATCATGATAATTACTTCCATCATAACCTTGAGTCAGTTTTCCAGTAGTCATATCTATTCCTATTCCTAATCCTCCTTGATGTAAATTTGCTTTGCCATCAGATCTATCTGTAGGTATACGAAGCATAGAAAGTAATGGAATATTATTCAATAAAATAACTCTGAAATCTGGTACACCAGCAGGATATATTTTATGGAAAAAGGGATGAGGCTCGATACATCTTTCTATAAGAACTCGATCCTTCCCTCCTAGAGAATAAATGCCCATAATGATAGTAGCAAG
>JBNMOV010000172.1:0-9251 GCA_051275765.1 Maribacter sp.
TCTTAAAGGTTCTGGAATAGTAATAGATAAGGTAAGTCAAGAAGGTAGAGGAGCGATAGAAGGAAAAACAGAAGAGGAAAAGAAAAAAAGTCGTAGAGTAGAGGTGATACTTAGAGGAGTATTGGAGGATACGAAGTGATAAAATTATACTTTATGATAGAATGCCCTCCTAATACACTGTAAAGTAAGTAATCTTAAGTTTTGATGGCTTCTTTTGAAATTTAGACATCGTTATTTTTCTCCACCGTAGCTAAGGCTACGCTGTCAAAAAATGCCTCGCCATATTCCAAAATAATCTCATCAAAATATTAAACAACTTACTTTACAGTGTACTAATTTATTATAAATTAAGAGGGCATTCTTTTGTTCAAGTACTTATCTGCTTATATTTGAGAATAAAATAATAGTATGCCAAAGCCAAAACCGTATATAAGTTTCATTTTTACAGGAAGAAATGATGATTATGGTGGGGATTTTAATACTCGCATCAATCTTTCAGTGAACTGGCTGACTTATCTTATAGAGAAACATCAATTACCTAGCGAATTAATTATAGTTAATTATAATCCTATCGAATCCAAACCTGGATTAGAAGAGTTAATCGAGCGAGCTAGAGATAGAAAATACCTTAGAGTTAGAATGATAACTGTTCCTAATGCAGTACATCAAACATTAGTTGATACTGAGATAAGGAAAACAATACCTTTGTTTGAATTCTGTGCTAAAAATATAGCAATACGTCGTGCAGAAGGAGAATTTGCTTTTTGTACGAATGCGGATGTATTGATTTCAGAAGCTTTGGTTCAGTACTTAGCGACTAGACAATTGAAGGAAGGAATTTTATACCGCTGCGATAGAATGGATTTTAAAAGTAGCCCTGCCATACAAGCCAGTGTATTGAATGAGGAACTTGAAGCGAATATTAGAAAAAGCATATTTAAGTTTTTTGTACAAGGAGGAACAAAAACCAAAACATTTCCATCATCAGTTGAACTTCGACGAAAACTATCCAGATGGTTCTTAAGAATAGAAGAAAAAAAGTATCGTTTAAAACATTTTTTACTGAGGAATAGGTTTTATAAAGGGACTTTTAAAAATGACATGTTCGTTTATGAACATCATGGAAATGCTAGTGGCGACATGGGATTAATGTCTATGAAAGATTGGATGAGGACTCGAGGATACCTTGAAAATACTTGGATTTCTACACATACAGATACGCTTCATGTTTTGAATGCAGCTGCTTCTGGTCTGGAAGTCAAAGTACTGGATTATCCTATTTATCATCAAGATCATGAAAGACGATTCGATTTTGATGGAGTGAATCCGGATATGGAAAGGATGTACATTCGTTTGGTTACAGAGGGGAATCTGGTATTAAAAGGTAAAATGTCTGGAATGAATCCTAATGAAAATTGGGGTTTACCGGAGCATCAATTCCAAGAAATGGATTTATAAGCAAATTATTACCAATCCATCAAAATTCTTACATTTGTACCATGCGAAAACTGAACTTGAAAGAACTTAATCGCCTTTCTACCAAGGAATTTAAAACCATAGAAAAGTATCCTATAGTTATTATATTGGATAATGTGAGATCTGCCCTGAATGTAGGGTCTGCATTTAGGACATCTGATGCATTTGCCTTATCTCATCTCTATCTATGCGGAATTACAGCCACTCCTCCTCATCGAGAAATATTGAAGACAGCCATAGGAGCTACAGCTTCTGTAGATTGGACACATTTCAATGAAGTGAAGGACGCTGTATTGCATTGCAAGGAGCAGGGATATACAATTTTAGGAGCAGAACAGACAGATAGCAGCGTTTTATTGCAAGATTTTAAGGTAGAAAAAAATGCCAAATACGCCATTGTCATGGGAAATGAAGTCAAAGGTATTTCTGATGAAATTTTGGAACTCTTGGATTACTGCCTTGAAATCCCCCAATTTGGAACTAAACATTCTTTTAATGTATCTGTCGCCACAGGCATCATCACATGGGATGTTTTCAATAAAATGAATTACACTAAATAATCAATTTTCAATTCATATTACATTATGTCAAAGCAAGTATTCCTCCTCATCTTTTTTATCTGTTTTGGAATTACTACGGAAGTATTTTTTACAGCTATTTATGAAACCATTGAGCATTGGCCTAATAAGGGGAATAAATTAGAAGGACATACTTATATCTGGATGACACCTATTTATTCATTGATTCCATTATTATTTCCTTTAGGGATAAAATGGATGAAAAACTGGCATATCTTCTTCCGATCTATTATATACATGTTAGCTATATTTGTGATAGAATTCATCACAGGATTTATGCTAGATACGATTATAGGCGTTTGCCCTTGGGATTATACAGGCGATACTTATTCTGTAATGGGATACATCAGGTTGGATTATTTTCCTGCATGGATGGTATTCGGCGTGATAGTGGAAAAATTCTATCTTTATATTGCTAATAAGGTAGCGGATTAAAAACATAAAAGCTCGTTGATAATATCAACGAGCTTTTATGTTTTAGGGATGTTGAATAAATAACTGTCCATTTTGAACTTTATCTTTTCGCACTATGCTGCGTTGGCAAAAACCTTATTACGCTAAGGCGTAACGCGGTTTTTATCGCCTTGCCTAGTACAAAAATATTTAGCCCAAAGCGGACACTTATTTATTCGCCATCCCTTAGGGATGATTAGTGATTGTCCTAATCCAAATCAAACAGGCTTTTTACACCAATGGTTCTTCCTGATATAAATCCTTCTCCGTATTGATAACCAACGGGTCTTCCCATTCCTACAGCTCTTCCTTGTAAAAAATCCATGAATGCCTTACTGGAAATAGGTGTTTCTGGTTCATTGGATTCTGGATTATAGAACTGTGTTTTATAAGCCATGATAGTCTCTACTTTTTTCTCAAAATAAGGCGTAATATCTATCACGAAATCTGGCTCTAATCTATAATCCTGAATATAATGATACATGGATTTTGGTCGCCATTTATCTTGTATCTTTCCATCTTCTCCTTTGGTTTCTATCTTGATTAATCCAGATAGAAAACAAGCATCAGATACGAGTTTTGCAGCTCTGCCATGATCTGGATGGCGATCATTTATAGCATTATTCAATATAATTTCTGGTTGACAAAAACGGATAACTTCAATGATCTTCAAGAGATTCTCTTGTGTATGAGTGAAAAATCCGTCTGCCATCTTTGTATTTTTCCTAAAAGATGTTCCCATGATTTTAGCAGCATCTGCGGCCTCTTCATCACGAGTTTCAGCGGTACCTCTTGTACCTAGTTCACCTCTAGTTAAATCAAGTATACCCACCTTTTTTCCCATCTCAATATGCTTGAGTATAGTACCACAACAGGATAATTCTATATCATCGGGATGTACGCCTATGGCGAGAATATCTACTTTCATTTTCACATGTTTTATAGGGATAGAAATACGTATTTAATCATATTTCTTTATCCCATTAGAAATATGATAAGTTTTACTTTTTGTAAGAGTTTGTTAGGCGTTTGGTTTCTGGAACAAAAACAGTCAATTTCTTGATTAAACGAGGCATGAAAAATGGAGTTATGGCTTAGCGTAATGAGTATTTTTAGAACGAAATATAATCGTAAAAGTGCATTTTAAATGCCTATAGAAGTGATTTTATTCTCTTTTTTAATCGATTAGAAGTAGGTTTGGTAATCGTTAGGTAATAGTCTACTACCTTTCCTTCTTTATCAATAATATATTTGTGGAAATTCCATTTAGGAATAGAATTAATTTTTCCATTTTTATCCTTGTCAGATAAGAATTGATATAATGCTGAGGCATTTTTACCTTTCACATGTACTTTGTCAAATATGGGATATTCAGCCTCATATTTGACCATACAGAATTGTGCTAATTCCTTACCATCCAATGGCTCCTGCCCTGCAAAATCATTAGAAGGAAAAGCTAATATTTCAAAATCTTCTCCTTTGAATTCTTCATAGAGTTCTTTCATGCCATTGAGTTGAGGAGTAAATCCGCATTTGCTAGCAGTATTTACTATCAGCAATACTTTTCCTTTGTATTGCTCTAGACTCACGTCATTTCCTTCTATATCCTTTACGGTAAACTGATGTATTGTTTGTTCCATTTTTTCTTTTTTAGAAGATATAATACCAATTAAAATTTATAAATTCGCATTAAATTTATCCAATTTATATGCGACATTTATGATTCAAATAAGTATAAGACTTGGTTTTAATTGGATTTTTATAACAAAGTATTAGACTAAGAGTTTGTTAGGAGTTTGATTTTTAAATATATTATTAAAATCTTAACAAACGCTAAAAAAAGTTCTAAATATAAAACCTCGGAAATATGGCTTATTTCCGAGGTTTATTGCTAGAATAGGGGTAATTATTTTATTAAAATAATCTGTCCTACATCTAAGTCTTTAGGTTCTGATATATCATTCAGCAGCATAATTGCATCAACTGATACATCATACTTTTTTGAAATTTTGTAAAGGGTATCTCCTTTAGACATTTTATGGGTCACTGCTTTACTGTTCTTTACAATTTTAGTGCTTACCTTGTCGTACTCCTTTGGAATACCTGCACCTTTTGGTGTATAATCCGTAGGAACACTACAAGCACAGTCAGAAGTTTTCAATTTCATATTAGGAGAAATAATGTCAGAAGATAAACCATTAAATTCCATGAATTTATCAGCGGTATAACCATATACCTTAGCAATGGTATAAAGGGTTTCACCATCTTTTACGATATGAATATCTTCGCCTGCTAATATTTCAGATGGTTTCTTATTCACTATTTTGTCTGCTCCTTTAGTACTCAAATCATCTTCAGTTTCTTTGATAGTCTTCTTACTGCCAGCCTTACCAGAAACAACATATTTTTTCTTATCTCCAGCTTTTCCAGATACAACCTTAGTAGCTGCTTCAGTTTTTTTCTTGACTAATGCGTCATACATATCTGGAGTAACAGGAGCTAATCTCAATTCTGAACAAGCAGAAATATTTGCTTGGTTAGAAATACCATTCCATTCAGCTAGATTATCTATAGGGATTCCAGTCATTTTAGAAATAGAATAAAGTGTCTGATTTGGACGAACGATGTGGAAACCAGCCTTCTTATAAGTATTACATTCTTCAATATAATTAATCAAAGGAGCAGTAGGTTCTCCATGTTCATAACTTTCAGGTATTCCATCGGAGAAATCTGGATAATCACTGACTTCACTCTTGGCAGTTAATTCATCCTTTTCCTTTATTTCTGCTTTAGCACTTGCTATTGCAGATGAAGGAGGAGTTGCATTAGGCTGTATATATTTACTTGCATTGCCTACTGCTGGTTGAACTACATCTGGTTTTGGAGTAGGTTTAGGTTGTTGGATGATAGGTGTGGTTGCCTTATCATTTCCTTTTTCTGAAAACTCCTCTGGAATATTTGCTGGTGGAGTTATTTTAATTGAAGGATCTTTAGGCTTTACATTACCATTACAAACCATATCTATATATTGATCCACAGGAATATGATTGATAGAAACTAGTTGTGTAGAACTCAAGACTTCCTTTCCTGGCGTAGCAAATTGTGGGTTTTCAAACTCAGTAGATTTCAACATCCCCAATTGTGGAGAAAAAGTAATATCTGTATGAGGGCCACAAGTATTCTTAGATGATTTCCTAAATGTATGAGTCTCTACACAATCCAAATCATTAGAGCCTCTATACATGACATCATTCATGCTAGTATTAGAAGCGATATTCTTGCTAGGGTCCAAGTTGCCATTATCATATTGAAATCCATAAGTGAAAGAATTATAATTCACACTGGTATTATTCTTTTTTAATAAGCTGATAGATTCTACATAATTGGCTACATATCCATTGTTATCCTTGCTCACCACATAATAATCAGTTATTCCTGTGTTCCCGTTTCGCATCAGGGATTCGTTGAATGCAACCTTTGAACAAGGCAGCATAAAACTAGGGCGGCTAGCGATTCTTACCCCTTTACCTTTTCTAATTTCCATCACTAGGGTAGTGTTGGGATTAGAAGCAGCAGAATAATACAGCATATTTCCTCTTACTTGTTGATTGCTGATATTATATTCCATGCGAGTCATGCAGTCATTATTGTACTCTAGGTATACTTTATTCTGTGCTTCAATGACAGAAAAAGAGCAGACAATAGAAAGAACTACAAAAAACATTTTTCTTAAAATCATAATCTCATAAATTTTCTTAGAGTTAAACTCTGTTTGGTAGGGGTACATGTCCAGTTTTTTGCTTTTGGCGAAAAACTGGACATGTACTACAAATTTAAGGATAATTAGTATAGCAATAAAGGGCTACACTGCATTATATATATGCTTTATAGCTTTTATAACGCCATTTTTTGTAAAAATCTTATATATATGACAAGGTAGATGATTGAAATAAACCATTTTAGGGAATATACAATTAATAAAGTACGTAAAATGGTGAGGTTTTTAGTGAGTTTGAGCACTATGAGAAGAACTTATTAATCGATATGGCACATAAAAAAACTCTGACATATTTATGTCAGAGTTTTAAATGGAATCAAATTAAACAATCATTGAATATAAATAAAATGATGTTTAAAAAAGAATTGGTTTTCATATTAGATTGAAGATAGTTGGTTGAGATAAATTGCCAAATACCTTTGATTTCAAGTCTTAACATTATTCGCCAAGTCAAATTTACAAACACAGTTAGTGTTAGTAGCACACAAAACTAAAAATCACCCGTGGATTTATTGTAACAAGAACCAAACTTTAACATTTTTTATATTACAACTTGATAAATTAAAAAGTTGTATAAGCTATAATTGCAAATAGGACAAGTACATTCTTAGAGGTAGTCGCCTATTTAATATGAACTTTTACGAAGAGTCCATAAAAGAATTATTCTCGCTGACTGCCACGTTCTCCATGTCCACTTTGGCTGTGTGCTTCCCGTGGTGTTTCGCTAGGAGCTCTTCTTGGACTTTGGGTTTGTGTATTAACCATAACCAATTCCTTTCTCAAATACCTGCTATTCTTTTTCATAACTCTTTAGGTTTTAGGATGATACAATATGGTGGCTATCCTAATAAGGTTATTAATTAGGCTAAGTTGATATAATCAACTGACTGTTATGTTATTATGAAAATTTTTTATCTCGAAAAGTATATTACTTAATACGTTATATCAACCAATTTATGGCATTATTAGTTCCTGTGTTACTAATGAATATTTAAAAAAACGAACTTTCTCTAAAGGTAATGTTAAAATGAAGTAATTTGTCCATATTTGCTAAAATCCGAAATTCGTAGAATTTCGGATTTTAGCAAATAGATTCGTACTTTGCAGGGTAAATTGCGGATTTATCTGCAAAGTATTTAGACAATAACTAAACTAGCGTTTTAACTTGTGGTGAATTTGTTCTATAGAGACAAACTGTTTATAGAATGTAGCAAAAATAATAATTTGCGTTTTGTAGGAACAGACTGTTAGCATTATAAACAGGAACGCAGACATATGTCAAATTAATGTGCTATAAACAGATTGTCTCTCTCTGACATCAAAAAACGTTAGTTCAGATAGTCCATAGAATTGAATTAATTTAAAATATTCCTAATAGAAACTATGGTCTTGGACTATCGTCTATCGACCAAGTTGCGGAAACGCAAATGAATAATATTTAGAATTATGGAAAAACTCACATATCCCTTACTCTGTTATCAATTAGCTGAAAATTCTTGGTTAGGAATTTTAGTAGGAACGACCTATAAGGTAGTAGATAAGGATATTAAAGGAGTCAAGAATACACTCTCAGAACACTTGTTTAAGCAATACAAAAAGTTTGACGATTATCCTTATACCAATATCTTAGAACCCAAGATGAAAACAATAGAGGTCAAGGTACGTCCAACTTATAAGGAAGATGGAGGTCAGTATCCTTTGCCTACCACGATCAAAGTTCCAATAGTGGCAGTACATGGCGAGAATGACAGTGGTTATTATGAATGTTATTTTCCCATACTAGGGGAGAGTTTCTATTATTATGATACTAAACAATTTAAATCGCTGAGTAATCATTTTGCTACCAATATTCTCAATCAAAAGAAGCCAGAAGATATTAATCGCCTTTTTTTGTATCAAAAACCCATATTGGAAGAGGTGTATCTGAAAGTGAATCATGATAGGGATTTCAATTGGGGAGATAATGCTCAGCATAGAACTTATGAGAATCTATCTCGATTTGCAGAAAAATTTCCTTATTCCAAATCAGAAAAGAAAAGAATTTCTACTTTTCCAGATGCTGCGTGGGAACAAGAAAAAGTAGTGGAAGAAATGGCGAACAGGATCTCTATAGAACAATCCAATGTATTGATCGTAGGAGAATCTGGAACAGGGAAAAGTTCTGTTATCAAGCAAACTTTCAAAAAATTACATACTCGCATCAAGAAGGAAAAAGGAGAAATGACCTTTTGGCGAATTATGCCTCAGCGTATCACAGCCAGTTCCAAATATTTAGGAGAATGGGAAGAAAAATGTGAAGCACTCATCCAAGAACTTCAACAGGCAAAAGGCATCCTTTGGGTAGAGGATATTTCTAGATTGATGATGATAGGTGGACAAGGACCAGAAGATAGTGTGGCTTCATTTTTTACTTCATTTTTGAGAGATGGGAAATTGAGTTTGGTCGGAGAAGTTACGCCTTCGCAGCTAGAAAGTATGCGACGGATGCTACCTGGTTTTGTAGAGAATTTTAGAATTATTCGCCTCAAGGAATTACCAGAAACGAGCATTTTCAATATCCTAGATAAATTTGCTGACTTCTCTGCTAAAAATCTGAAAATTAAATTAGAAAAGAAAGCAGTAGAACTATCTTATAGATTACTACTAAGATATTATCCTTATGAAAAATTCCCTGGAAAAGCAGTTCGTTTTTTGAGTCATGTTATCAATGAAGCGAGGATGAACGAAACCAAGGAAATAGGAAAAACAGATGTGATCAAGGAATTTTCAAAGCGGACAGGTCTGCCAGAATTATTCTTGAGAGATGACCTCAGACTGAATCAAGAAGAATTGAGAACTTGGTTTACTTCCAGAATTATAGGTCAGACTTCTGCCATTGATAGCCTTTGCGAAATTGTGAAGATATACAAGGCTGGTTTGAATAATCCACATAAGCCTATTTCGACACTACTATTTGCAGGTCCTAC
>JBNMOV010000173.1:0-9240 GCA_051275765.1 Maribacter sp.
AACTCGTTATCAGAAGTTGAAGAGTTTGTTGTAATGATTATTTACGAAAACTATCAAGCAATAAAAAAGGCTACGCAATTTTGCGTAGCCTTTTTTATTGCTCAAAGATATGGGTTTAGTAGTTCTATAATGCAGATTTAAACTGATTCAAAAATCTCACGTCATTTTCAAATAAGAGCCTAATATCATTGATACGATATTTCAGCATTGCTATTCGTTCTACTCCCATTCCGAATGCAAAACCAGTATATTTATTAGCATCTATACCGCAATTTTTCAGTACATTAGGATCGATCATTCCACAGCCACCTATTTCTACCCAGTTGGTATATTTGCAAACATTACAACCTTCTCCTCCACAGATGAAGCAAGAAATATCTACTTCTGCACTAGGTTCTGTAAATGGAAAGAATGAAGGACGCAAACGAATTTTGGTTTGGTGTCCAAACATTTCTTTGGCAAAATACTCGATCGTTTGCTTCAAGTCAGCAAATGATACATTTTCGTCTATATATAAGCCCTCCACTTGATGGAATTGACAATGAGCTCTAGCAGAAATGGTTTCATTTCGGTATACTCTTCCTGGGAAAATAGCTCGAATAGGTGGTTTTTGCTCCTCCATCGTCCTAATCTGTACAGAAGAAGTATGCGTTCTGAGCAGACGTTCTGTATCATGCAAAAGATAATAAGTATCCTGCATGTCACGAGCTGGATGATCTGCTGGCGTATTCAAAGCAGTGAAATTATGCCAATCATCTTCTATCTCTCTATCTTGAGCTACTGTGAAACCTATTCTGCTGAATGTTTCCACTATCCTATTCATGACGATAGAAACCGGATGACGTGAACCTACTGGACGAGGTTCTCCTGGAGCAGTCAAATCTAATGCATCAGCATCTTCTGTTTCACTAGCATTAGCTGCTGCAGCTTTTATTTCTTCGTATTTGGCTTCAGCAGCTTCCTTTACAGAATTAACTAGTTGTCCAAATTCTCTTTTCCTTTCGTTAGGTACATTTCTTATTTCTCCAAAAAGAGGTTTAAGAATATTTTTAGAACCTAAGTATTTGATACGGAATTGTTCTGCTTCTTCAGCATTGGAAGGAGCTTCTGCTTTCATCGTCGCCAATAAGGCATTTACCTTATCGAATATTTCTTGTGCCATAATAAATAGATTATTAGATGTTGATATTTTTAGATAAAAAACTAATTATCCACAGGTCTAATTAATAAATCTAAGACTCATAAGGAGTTCCTTATGAGTCTTAGAAGTTACAAAGTTAACAACCTTTATATTAAAATAAAAGTTCTGGTAAAGAACGCTAAAAATAGATATTATTTCTCTAGTTCTTCCAAACGTCCTTTTACAGTATCTACTACAGCACCTTGGTCTATAATTGCAGAATCAGTAGCTTCTTGCTCCTGAATATTTTGCTCTATATTAGCTTCTGCTTCCTTAATCTTTTGTTCAGCGATAGCTATATCCTTGTGGTAGCCTTCTTCTTTCTTCTTCAAAGAAGCGAGTTGTTTAGCTAATTCTTTAGCTTTTTTCTCTTCTGCATTTAGTTCCAATTTAGTAGATTCTACTGCTACTGCAATGGCAAAACGCATTAAGAATTTTTCACCTTCGTTATACTTATCTCCGTGCATTTCTGAACTAAGGTAAGCACCACCTAAATCATACCAGATTGTAGCATTCACATTTTCGCCTACATCTGTAAATCTCATATATATATCTATTGTATTTGCTCCACCTATAGATATGACTTCTGCATTATCTGTGAAAATCATTCCTGTTTTTTTGTCAGATTTGGTCTTGCTACCCTTGCTATTGGACTTTAAGTATTTTGTCCATACTTTTTTAGCCAATTTAGAATTCGCTTCTGGAATATCTAGGCTCAATGAATTGTTAGAGCCTTGGCTCATGGAACGTACTCCTTCTTCTATTTGTGCTTGGGAAAAGGTAGTGGCAAATGCCAACAAGATAATTGTATAAAATACTTTCATGGTAATAAACAGTTTTGTGTTTAAGAATTGAGGTTGTTTAAAAATTGCTGTTTTGCAGCAAAATGAGTATTTTTTAAACAACTTCAGGACTAATATCCCTAATTAAGACGGGAAACAAAAGAGGAAGGGCGTTAATGAAACTATAAAATTTAGGATAGTTCATCCATTTTAACCTTATAATCATGCTTTGGTGTCTGTTCATATAAGGTTTTAAATATTTTATAACCTTCCTTTTTATAATACTCACTATCATCTATAATTGATGTAGTTCCTAAAATATAATGCAGTTCGCCCTTGTCTTGAGGAGTTTTTGCTTCCTTCAGAAGATGTTTTAAACCTAATATAGCCATCTCTTGATCACCATGTTGTAATTCTACTTGAGCTCTTTTTACGGAACTTTTAAAAATGAGTTCCTCGTTACCTAATTCCTCTGCTATATTGTCTGCTTTTTTAGAAAATTTCTTAGTTTCCTTAGCATTGGCATTTGTGTATAGTGATAATTCTACCATTCTTAGCAGAATCAAAGCGAGTAAACGCTTGTTGTCTATTTCATCACAAATTTGGATACCTTTTTCATAGGCTGCTTTTGCTTTTGCATACTCCTTTTTATGAAAATGTGCATCGCCTATAGAACCCAAAGCACTGGCTATTCCTTTTTGATAGTGTAAATCCTCTGATAATTTAAGTTGTCGTGTAAGATTTTCAATAGCTAGGTCAAATTCCCCTTTTTCCAAGTGCAAATCTCCTAATAAACCTAAAGTAATGGATGTTCCTTGTTTGTCTCCTAGTTCTCTACAGAGAATCAAATCCCTTTCGTATAGTTCGAGGGCAGTTTCAAAATGACCCTTTTTGACCAATAATTTACCCATACAACCCAGTGCAATAGCCGTAAGGAATTTATTACCTAGATCCTCGCATTGTTTGAGCCCTTTCTGGTAACACTCCATTGCCTTGTCACTGTCTCCTTTTTCAAAGTAAACAATTCCTAAATAAATACTGACATTCGCAACGCCTAGCTTATTGCCATTTCTTTCGCATTGTTCGAGATAGGGCTTCATGTTGGAAATTGCCTCGTCGTAGTTACCTTGGTTCATCAGAGCCAATCCTAGATTGGAAACGATACCAAAATTACTATTCGCCCTATTCGTATCTTCTCCTATTCTTATGCTTTCTTTGAAATAATCTTTTGCCTTTTCGTATTCCCCTTGTCTGAAAAATAGATCTCCTATATTTCCATAAACTTTGGACATACCTATAGCATCTTCAATATCCTCGAAGAATACGGCTGCACTTTGTAAATATTTGTATGCCTCAGTATATTGACCTTTTAGCATGAGAAGATTTCCTAAGTCATTATTCGCACGTCCTAGTAATAGTTTATCACTGGATGAACTTGCTAGAGCCAAAGCATTCTGTAAGACTCTTTCAGATTCATTCCAATCTCCAATCAGATTAAGGATATCCGCTTTTTTTAAAAGCGTTTTGACATAAGGTACTTGCTGCTTGATGTGATCTAAGCTTTGTGCTAATTTATCATAGTATAATATCGCACGAGTATTATTGAAATTATCTTTAGCATAATCACCTGCTTTCTCCAGGTAGTCATTCATTTTATGTTTGATATTTGCCTGTTCGTAATGAAAGGCTAAATCTGCATATCTACTATCTATCTGATCTGTATATACTCTTTCGATGGCTTCTGCTATCAATTTATGCAATTCACGTAATCTGGTACGAATTTGCATATCATATACTGCTTCTCGTAGGAGTGAGTGTTTGAAAATATATCGAATTTCGTTGACAGCTTTCCAAATTTGTCCTTTTTCTGCTGTTTCTATTTGCTCTTGGAGTAGGTGTTTGGCGTCGCCATTTCTTCTGAGGAATTCTCGTTGAGTTTTCATGACTTCACTCAAAACTTGTACCTCAAATTCTCGTCCAATAACTGCTGCTGCTTTAACGGTTTCTTTAACCAAACCAGATAAGCGATCTATTCTAGCCATCAATACCGCATTGATAGAACCAGAGAATTTTATATTCTGATCCTTTACAGACCAGACTTCTCCTTTTTGTTTCAATAAATCACTTTCTATGAAATATTCTAATATCTGTTCTGTGTAGAAAGGATTACCATTGGTAGTTCTTACCAGTAGTTTTTTTAGAGAAGCACTTATTTCGCCACCTAATTTTTTAAGGGCAAATTCTTCTATGGAATCTGGAGAAAGGATATTTAAATCCAATTCTATCCAAGGCATTCCTTCGGGTAGGATTCCTTTAAAAAAATTAGGTTTTGAGCCGTCTTCCTCACGATATCTTGAAGTAATAACTAAGCATGCTGGATAGTACTGCATTGCATTAACTAACTCGCTCAAGAGTGTCTTAGTGCCATCATCAAACCAATGTCCATCTTCTACTTCTAATACAAAAGGCGTGATAATTGCCTCTGCTTTCAGTATGTTGATGAAAGAGGAAATCGTATTTTGGTATCGTCCTTTGGCATCTAGTTGTGTCCAAAGAGAATCTGGATAATATAGCCCTAATCTAGCTGCTATAATGGTTTTAGTACGATTGAGTTCTTTGATGATATCTCCTAATTCAGGATTATCTGCTAATCGTTTCTTAGATTGACTGATGAGTTGCTTGAATCGTTCTTCAAAGATTTTTTTATTATAATCGTAATTCTGTTCTGGAGATTGGTTAAAGAAATTTCGGAATAGATATACGAATGGATTAAATGGCTTTTGTAAAATTTGATCTGCTTGACAGGTATGCCAATTGACCATTCCCTTTTTTTGGAGGGCCGCTCTAGTTTCGTATGCTAATCTGCTTTTTCCTATCCCTGCTTCTCCATAAATTACTGCAACACCTGCAAATGTATTATTGAAAATAGGTTTGGAGAACTCGACCAAAGATTGCAACTCTTCGTCCCTTCCTATCATTTCTCCAGAATAGAAGGCTTCTTGATCTTCTTTACCTATCAAGCTATAAGTAGGAATAGGCCCTTCAAAACCTTTGTATATAATATCCCCCTTATGTTGGAAACCAAATCCTTTGGTCTTATTGATATTATCATCTACTAATATTTCTCCCCAGTCGGCATAAACCATCAATCTGGCAGCAAGGTTAACTGTATTTCCTACAGCTGCATATTGACATCTTTCATGTCCTCCTATGATTCCTGTAAACACCATTCCTGATGTTAGTCCAACCTTATAAACAAGTGGTGTTCTTTTTTGTAGTGGAGCTAATGCATCCTTTAAGGAAAGTACAAATTCTAGGCTACGCTCAGAATTGTCTCCATAAGTTACTGGAGCACCAAAGAAGCCTACAATTACGCCACCTTTATCACCAAAATCTATCTCTTTGAAATAACCTGCAAATTTATAAAATTCTTCCCTTACTATAGATGCAAATTCATTGAAAATCGCAGTGTCATCTATTTCTTGAAAAGAAATAAAAATAGAAACTACTTCTCTAAATTCGCCAGAATCGCCATATTCTAAAATGCTATCTGGTAGAAAAGAATTCATATCCTCAGTAGATAACTCAGGTATGGAAGCATAAGTTTTTACTTCTGAACTAGGAGTAGATTCTAAAACCTTGTAATAACCTTCATCTACTTTAGTACAAGTAAAATGTGAATTAGGATCAGCACAACTATCCAAGAATGGCTGATCTATAACTACTTCTCCTATTTGTGTTCTATGTTCACACTCTGCACATCCATCTATGGCATTTCCTCTGAAATAAAAGCCTTTGTGTTCATTTCCTACAATTCCCCATTCTACCTCTCCATAAGATAAACCTATTTTGAGTCGTATAGGGAATTTTTTTCCCTTGTGCTCTTCATTTTTTTTAGCAAAATCTTGCTGGATTCTTAGTGCAGTATCTGCGAGTTCTTCTGCTATGATACTATTATGGTCGATTTCAAAAATGGCTGTAAAGGCATCTCCTGCGAAATAAGGAATAAATCCACCTTTATCATAAACCATGCTGACCAAAGAACCAAAGATGTCATTAAGAATTCTAGACATTGATTCTGCACCTTCGTGTCCATCTTCTTTAAAAAGATGTTCGGTCAGGTTCGTAAAACCTGACATATCTAAAAACATAGCGTATGCCATAAAAGAACCTTCTGATTCTTTTTGTTTTACCTTATCTGTAATAAAATGAGGAATAAGATGTCTCAATGCCTAAGTAGTAATTTTATTTAGCTGATTAAGATTCCAACGAATTTACAAATATTATACTAAGAATAATAAATATGTCTTAGAATAAAGCATTTGTTCTAAATCCTAGGAACACTTGCTAAGAACGTTGTCTTGAAGCTTCGTACAAGATTATCCCTGTAGCCACAGATACGTTCAACGAATCCGTTGTTCCTTTTTGAGGAATCATGAATGTGTCATCTGCTTGTTCAGAAAGCGTGTAATGTACGCCTCGTCCTTCTGATCCGATAAGGATAGCAACAGGATCCTTGAAGCTGATTTCTGATATGCTTTTTGTCGCCTTCAAATCACTGGACACTACAGAAACGCCACTTAATTGCAAATATTCTACAGCAGCCATAACATTCTGTTCTCTACAGATAGGAATCTTTGATAACGCTCCTGCTGAAGTTTTCATGGCTTCTGAATTGATACGTGCTGTATTCTTCTTTCCTATGACAATAGCATTCGCTCCAAATATTTCCGCTGAACGGCAAATTGCTCCAAAATTCCTAACATCCGTTATGGCATCTAAAACTAGGATGAGTGGCATTTCTTCCTTTTCATAAATCAGCGGAAGTACGTCTTCTAACTTATAATAAGGAATCATGGAAGCAAAAGCGATGACTCCTTGATGGTTTCCGCCAGTAATCTTATTCAATTTCTCTTTTGGGACCATTTGCATAGGAATGTCGAAATTTTTGCAGACACTTTTTATTTCTACAAAAAATTCACTGTCTGATCCTATCTGTACCCAAACTTTATCTACCGACTGACCCGCTTTAATAGCATCTACTACGGGGTGTTTGCCGAATATAAATTTATCCTTATAGTTTTCCATATGGAATATTACCTTCTTTTCAGTTAATAATTTACTAAATATTGTCGATAAGACAACCATTTAGGTCAACAAAGGTACTATGCTATTGTTTCCTAGATCACTTATTTCTAATTTTGGTACATTATTTCACGATTTTCATAAAAAAATCATGATGAAGCAGTCTATTTTTATTTTAACTAGCATACTATTCCTTTTGTTTTCTTCTAACTTGATGGCTCAAGAAGAAGAAACCATTGATTCTACTAAACTTGTCCAGTTTTCTGGATTGGTATTAGATGGTACAGGAGATGAATTAGAACCTATTCCTTTTGTTACCGTTTCCATAGAAGGCGGAAGCAGAGGTGTATACACTGATTGGAAAGGTTTCTTTTCATTGGTCATAGAAAAAGGAGAAGAAGTGGTCTTTTCTGCTGTTGGTTATAAAACAGCTAGATTTCTTGTTCCAGATACATTGACGGAAAATAGATATTCTTTGGTTCAGCTATTGACAACAGATACGATCAATCTTCCAGAAACAGTTGTTTTCCCTTGGCCAAGTCGAGATCATTTCAAGTTAGAATTCCTAGCTATGGATGTAACTGATAATATGTCGGGGAACGCAGAAGAGAATTTAGCAAAAAATGCCTTAGCTTCTATGGTTAATAAAGTAACTATGGATGGCAATGAAAATAGTGATTACTATTTAAGACAACAAGCGAAATCCTACTATAGCTATGGACAGGTCGCTCCTATGAATGTCTTTAATCCTATGGCTTGGAGAGATTTTTTCAAAGCATGGAAGGATGGAGCGTTTAAGAAAAAGAAGAAGTAATTGTAGGGGATTTAAGGATGGCGAATAAATAAGTGTCTGTAATTGATGAAATATGGATTTAAAACGGACAGTTATTTATTCAATATCCCTATGATTAGGGATTTGCTGTGTTGGAATTAATCATTATACGATTTGATTCTCCTTGCGAGTTCTATCATCATTTTTATATTGATGATGGAATTTTCTGCTATTACGTTTAGATTAGAACTATGCTTTATTAAACTATCGCATTGGTAAATAAGAGAGGTCGTATTAGATTCGTCCCTTTTGGTAATTGTAGGATTTTCTATAGTGAGATGAGCATCGATAATATCATCATCCCCTTTTTTATAGGTTCCTTTGGCTTTTTCTTTATAAGGTTTAACTCCTAATGAAACTTGCCAATCTAATAATTTGGCAGCACCAAAGATCGTTTCTTGAGTTTTGGAATTTAGTGTTTTTTCAAAGAAATGCTGGTTGTCGCTTTGTAGTAGGAACCTATCGTCAAATTTCGTATTGTTGATTTTCAAGTCTTGTACACCCATTAATTTACCAATGCCATCCATTGATTTCTCTCTCCTTATACTGAAGTAATTATTTTCAGCATTGGGACAAGTAGTAGATATGGACATGGTTTGGATATCGTATAATTCTGAGATAGAAAGGAAAAAGGGCATATGACCTATCTTACCTCTCATTGTAATATTCTTTGCTCCAAGAGGATGGAATCCTTCAAATTCTAAATGATACTTCTCTGCAATCGGCTGGAACTTATCTAAGAAAATTTGATAAGGAGATTGAGGCATCCAATTCTTTTGTAAGAGATGTAGCAGTTCCTTATTGTCATTCATTTCAGGTAAATACATAACTGCCCTTTGATTATTTTGGCTACCATCATGTTTAGGCATAGTATAATAAGAAATTATCTTCTTGCCAAAAGGATTATCAATGGTTATTTCATGTATTTCTTCGTATAATATATGAAAAATATTGAATTTAGACTTAGGATTGGTATCTCTAATAATGCGTTGGTTATTGTAAAATGAATATTACTCAAAGAATAGTAATAATAATTCACTCCAAAGAACACAAAGGAAAAGAAAGCAGTAGCTGAGGCTAATCCAAAATACCGAGATAGGATAGCAGAAATAATAAACGTGACTATAAGTAAGCCAAGAATAAGAGAAAGAACCACAAAAACGCCTTTGGATATTAATGAAGATCCTACTTTATACCAACGTACCTTCTCTCCTTCTTTTAATAAGCGGTCATGTTTTTCGGGTATGCTTCCATGTTTTACATTAAAATGTAGGACAAAGAATCGTTTCGTTTTCATATTCGCCTAGATAGACAACGGAAAGCTCAAAAGCTCCATGAACTTTAGAATAATTCGCCAGACT
>JBNMOV010000174.1:0-9218 GCA_051275765.1 Maribacter sp.
TGATGACTACAGAACAGAATGAAGTCACTATGGATAAGGAGAATAGTGAGCAAATAGGGAATCTTGTTTATGATACGCAATATGAAAAACTAAGAGATCATGATGGTAATGTTATAGCTTATATAGGTATGCCTTATTATTCTCAAAAATCGAAGATAGAAAATGATACTTCTGACTTTATTGGTACTTTATTGAATGTATATGTGATCCTGTTGACTATGGCTGGATTCATTGCGATATTCGTAGCTAGATCCATAACACGTCCGCTTTCTCAGATAGGGGAGAAACTAAAGGAATTAAAGATTGGAAAGAAAAACGAGCTATTAGAATGGAGTACGAAAGATGAGTTGGGAGATCTCATTGAGGAGTACAATAGGATGATTCGAAAACTAGATGATAGTACCAAATTGTTGGCACAGTCTGAAAGGGAATCTGCTTGGAGAGAAATGGCAAAACAAGTGGCACATGAGATTAAGAATCCACTCACGCCAATGAAATTAAGCATTCAATACTTGCAGTATGCCTATCAGGCAGATCCAAGTAATATGGAGACCATGTTGAAAAGAGTAAGTAATACCCTTATAGAACAGATTGATAACCTTGCTCAAATTGCCACAGAATTTTCCAATTTTGCTAAGATGCCTCGTGCAGAAAATGAACACTTTGCACTCAATAAATTAGTACAATCTGTATATGATTTATTCAGTGAACAAAGAGATATGAAAATGTCTATCTTATTGCCAGAGGAGGATATGATGGTTTATGGAGATAAAAACCAACTGATGAGGGTATTCAATAACCTTATTAAAAATGCCATGCAAGCTATCCCTGAAGAAAAGAAAGGAAAAGTAGATGTGATATTAAGAAGCCTTGATAAGGATGTAGTACAATTAGAAGTAAAGGATAATGGTAGCGGAATACCTAGTGATATGGAAGAATTTATCTTCATTCCTCAATTCACCACTAAATCTTCTGGTACGGGATTAGGATTGGCAATTTCTAAAAATATTGTAGAATCATTGGAAGGTACTATCTATTTTGAATCTATAGAAAGTGAGGGGACATCATTTTTCGTGGAATTACCCATCTCAACTAATAAAGAAGAGCAGGAATAAAAAAAGCAGGGACAATGTCCCTGCTTTTTTAATTATTTCTCACGATGAATAAAGTCCTATTTCTAAGAAGCAGGTACCAATTTTTGATTTTTGATTTCTCCGTAGTAACGGGCGTTTTTAGTTTTGCTATATTGCCTTAAAGCTAGTTCTATCTCATCTTTACTACCCCTTCTCACTAATATAGGTGATTGATGATTGGCAACGTTGGACTTAATTTCAATATAATATCCGTCCTTCAATCCGATTTTCTTACTATGTCTTGCCATAATGTCAAAAAAATTTAATGATAAAATATGATTAATCACCATAAACCGTTCCTATTCCTAGCGATAAGGAATAGAGGCATTTATAATGATATACTTTGCTAATTGAAAAAAATAAAGTAGGTTTCCAACGAATGGTTTGGGAAAAAAAAATGGAAAATAGATGGTGTAATCGTCAAAATTATACAGTTTGTTAATAAATGCCTACTTGTATAATACAACAAAAGTTGGGAAAGGTTGCATCACGTATAATTGCGAATATAATGATTTTTTTCTACAAAACAAAATATTTCCGCTCTTTCATTCAACCATCCGCCTGTTTATGACCTCATTATTGTATAGTATTTAGTATTTTTGTAAAATACTATTTAAGTAAATAAATTATGGCACTAGATCAAGTAGATGTTGACCAATTAGATCAGGAAGAAGAAAATGAGATGTCCTTCTTTGATCACCTAGAGGAACTACGCTGGCATCTCATCAGGAGTATAGCTGTCATGTCTATAGGAGCTATTGCTGTATTTCTTGGAGGAAGTTGGGTATTCGACAATATTCTCTTTTGGCCCAAAGATTCTAGTTTTCCTACATATAGATTTCTCTGCTGGTTATCTGGCGAAGCAGGCTTAGGTGAGGTAGGCTGTTTTTCTCCTCCAGACTTTAAGCTAATCAGGCTTCATCTCGAAGAAGAATTCATGATTCACCTCAAAGTATCGATGATCATGGGCTTTGTTATGGCATTTCCTTATGTTTTTTGGGAATTATGGAGGTTCATCAGTCCAGGCCTCAAAAAAAGCGAAAGAAAATATACCAGAGGCGTAGTGTTCATTTGTTCCTTATTGTTTTTTATGGGAGTTGGATTCGGTTATTTCGTCATTTGTCCTTTTGCAGTTTCCTTCTTTGCTAGTTATAGTATCTCTACTGAAGTCACGCCAGGCATACAAATATCTTCCTTTGTCAATTCTATTACCATGTTTTCCGTTCCTGTAGGAGTGGTATTTGAACTACCAATAGTCGTTTATTTCCTTTCTAAGGTGGGAATAGTTACACCAGAAGGAATGAAAGCATATAGAAGACATTCATTTATAGGTATATTATTATTGTCGGCATTCATTACACCACCAGATGTCATTTCTCAATTTTTCATAGGTATTCCTTTATATGGATTGTATGAATTGAGTATTTCTATATCTGCTAGGGTAGTTAGAAATGCAGAAAAGCGAGAAAAAGAAGAAGAAGCGGAAAGCCTAGCTAAAAAATAGAGCAATATTTTAAGCATATATTTTTTATCTCAACATTTTAATATCTACCTAAATGAGAAATAACGTAACATCCTCTGCCACGCTTTTCTGGAAAATTTTCTTTCCTACCTTTTGGATCGTATTTTTTTTTACACTTGCGATGGGATTGGCATTCTCAGAGATTAAACCTACGTCGATTCCCAAAGAGGCTTTTACTATCCTTATGTTCGTTACATTGATATTAGGAATCATTCTGCTTTATCTCACTGTTATTCGATTAAAAAAAGTAGAGATGGATGAAGACTTCATCTATGTAACCAACTACTTCAAATGGTATAAATATCCCTATCATAATGTAGATCGTATTATAGAGAAGGACTTAGTTCTAGCAAAAATCATTACGCTTAAATTCAAGGAGCCAGGCAAATTTGGTAAAAAAATATTCTTTCTCGCCAATCATCGCAAACTCAACGAATTCCTAGAAGAATATCCACAAGTCACTGAAAAGCTATTCCAAATAGATGTATAATCATTGATTTCTAAATTTCATCTCTTTTTTGGTATTATTATTCATCATATTATTAATACTATTTTGTCAAGATACCTTATATAGAAAAGATTAACATTAATTCAAATCAAAAGAAGAAGAAGTCCCAGCAAGCGAATTACTGACCTCTACCATAAGAAATACGATGAACTGAATAGAGTCTTCCTCTTAGGTAATAATGCCTCACAAGAAACTGCAAATACATTAAGAGCTGAAATAGACATCAGATGCTGTAGCGGTTATTGAATATAATGAAGCATTCGGCTCCGAAGATTTTAACGATTATTATATCAACTCCAGAATATATTCACTAATCCTATCCAAATACTAGAACAAAAATGGTTTAGTCTATTTTTTATAGGATTAGAATCTTACTTTGAAGTCTAGAGATGGTTGTCAGAAGGAGATTTTTATTGGAATACGCTTCCTTTTTATCTTCCACCTACCAAAATATAAATAATGTCCATCTTCCAGTAAGGTTTCTTTATACAGTATAACAGAGTCTTGAATAGAGAAAATCACCAAGAAACTGTTGATAGGCTAGGGGAGGATAGTCAAAATAGTATGATTTGGTTGTTAGAATCGCTTTAGTTTTATAATGTCTGCTGGATGAATAAATTAATTTGAGTGATTCTAATGACAGAATCATTCAAATTCACTCAATTATAGATGTTAAATTCCATCTAAACGAGCATTAAATCTTCATACGGGCATTATTTTTCATTTTTCCCAAAATTACTCTTTTTTTTTTGACAAATAAATTATACCTTTGCATTCGCTTTTGAGGGTATGGTATCTCCATACCTCTTTCAGATATGATAAATTCAGTATATGCCTACTATAAATCAGTTAGTTCGCAAGGGAAGAAAGAAAATTGTTGTAAAAAGCAAATCCCGTGCATTAGATTCTTGTCCACAAAGACGAGGAGTTTGTACCCGTGTATATACCACTACACCTAAGAAGCCTAACTCAGCTCTACGTAAAGTAGCTAAGGTTAGATTGACAAATGGTATAGAGGTAATCGCCTATATTCCAGGTGAAGGTCACAATTTACAAGAACACTCCATCGTATTGTTGAGAGGAGGTCGTGTAAAGGATTTACCGGGTGTACGTTATACTATCGTGCGTGGAGCATTGGATACGGCAGGAGTAACTGACCGTCTTCAAAGTCGTTCTAAGTATGGTACTAAGCGACCTAAGAAATAATTTTTGATAATTAAGGACTTACAAGTAAGAAATAATGAGGAAAAGGAAGCCGAAACCGCGGATACTAGCACCAGATCCAAGATTCCAAGATCCAATGGTGACACGTTTTGTGAATAACATGATGATGTCAGGTAAGAAAAGCACCGCTTTTACAGTATTTTATGATGCAATGGATATGATTGCTGAAAAGACTGGGGAAGATCCGCATGGTGTGTGGAAGAAAGCATTGAATAATGTAATGCCACAAGTAGAGGTAAGAAGTAAGAGAATCGGTGGAGCTACTTTTCAAATTCCAATTGAAATTCGTGCTGAGAGAAAAATCTTCATGGGAATGAAGTGGATTATTAAATTCTCTAGAGCAAGAAGTGGAAAAGGAATCGCTAATAAGTTAGCAGCAGAATTGATGGCAGGAGCCAAAAATGAAGGTGCAGCAGTAAAGCGAAAGGAAGATACTCACAAGATGGCAGAGTCTAATAGGGCTTTCGCTCATTTCAGGGTGTAATAACGATAACTTGCTTACTTTTCTAGCAACTCAATCAACATATACTGATAGCCGTCAGAATATGTCTATTTAGTCTAATGTTTAATATTAATTATCATGGCAAAGGATTTATCATTCACTAGAAATATTGGTATTGCCGCACACATTGATGCAGGTAAGACTACTACTACTGAACGTGTACTATATTACACAGGTGTCAGTCACAAAATAGGAGAAGTGCACGATGGTGCAGCGACTATGGACTGGATGGAGCAAGAGCAAGAGCGTGGTATCACTATCACATCTGCAGCTACTAAAACCAACTGGAAGTGGAAAGGACAAAATTTTGATTTTAATATCATTGATACTCCTGGACACGTTGATTTTACTGTTGAAGTAAATCGTTCTTTACGTGTATTAGACGGATTAGTATTCCTTTTCTGTGCAGTATCTGGTGTTGAACCTCAGTCAGAGACTAACTGGCGTTTGGCAGATAATTATAACGTACCGAGAATTGGTTTCGTAAATAAAATGGACCGTTCTGGTGCAGACTTCTTTACAGTAGTAAATGACGTTTACGAGAAATTGGGTACACATGCAGTTGCACTTCAAGTACCTATCGGTGCAGAAGATAGCTTTAAAGGAGTGGTTGATTTAATCACAAATAGGGCTATCGTTTGGAATGATGATGATATGGGAATGACTTTCGAGGAAATTCCTATTCCAGAAGACTTAGAAGAAGTGGTAATGGAACGTCGTGAATTGTTATTGGAAGCAATCGCAGAATACGATGAGGCATTGATGGAGAAATTCTTCGATGATCCAGATTCTATTACAGAACAAGAAATGATTGATGCAATTCGTGCAGCAGTATTGGACAACAAGTTTGTTCCAATGATGTGCGGTTCTGCATTTAAAAATAAAGGAGTTCAGGCAGTATTGGATGCAGTTTGTGCATTCTTACCTACTCCACTTGATATCGAAGGAGTGAAAGGAATTAATCCTGACACTGACGAAGAAGTTATGCGTAAGCCATCTTCGGACGAACCTTTCGCAGCATTGGCATTCAAGATTGCTACTGACCCATTCGTAGGTCGTCTAGCATTTATGAGAGTTTATTCTGGAAAATTAGATGGAGGTTCTTATGTCTTGAACACTCGTTCAGGAAAGAAAGAACGTATCTCTCGTTTATACCAGATGCACGCCAAGAATCAGAAACAAATTCCTAGTGTAGAAGCAGGAGACATCGTTGCAGCCGTAGGTTTTAAAGATATTAAAACTGGAGATACACTATGTGCTTTAGACGCACCTATCATTTTGGAAAAAATGGATTTCCCAGCTCCAGTAATCTCTATTGCTATTGAGCCTAAGACACAGAAAGACCTAGATAAGTTAGGGATGGCATTAGCCAAGTTGTCTGAAGAAGATCCTACATTCGTAGTTCATACAGATATAAATACTGGACAGACTATTATTGCAGGAATGGGTGAGTTGCACTTGGAAATCATCGTTGACCGTCTTAGACGTGAGTTTAAGGTAGAAGTGAATGAAGGTGAGCCACAAGTAAACTACAAAGAGGCATTAAATAAATCAGTTACACACCGTGAGCGTTTGAAGAAGCAATCAGGTGGATCTGGACTATTTGCCGATATGGAATTCGAATTAGGACCTGCAGATCAGGAGTTCCTAGATAGCGATGATTTCAAGAAAGGAAAAGTAAAGTTACAGTTCGAGTGGGGTATCTTCGGGGGTTCTATTGATAAGAACTATATGAAGCCTATTAGTGATGGTTTCCGTTCAATGATGGATAATGGTGTACTTGCAGGATACAACATAGATAGTATGAAAGTACGTGTCTTTGATGGTTCCATGCATACAGTGGATTCAAAGCCTATCGCATTTGAATTATGTGCTAAGGAAGGTTTTAGAGCCGCAGCAGGTAGATGTAAGCCTGTACTTCTTGAGCCTATCATGAAATTGGAGGTAATCACTCCAGAAGAATATGTAGGTAGTGTTATTGGTGATTTGAATCGTCGTAGAGGACTTCCTAAAGGTCAAGAGCCTCGTCCAGGAGCAGTAGCTGTTGAAGCTGATGTGCCTTTGGCTAACATGTTCGGTTATGTTACGGACCTACGTACTATAACATCAGGACGTGCGAATTCTACCATGTCATTCTCTCACTACGCTGAGGCACCTTCTGGTATCGCTAAGGAAGTGATTGCAAAGGCTAAGGGAGAAGTAAAAGTGTAATTAAAACAGTGCATGAGAAAGCTATTTTGTAGTTTTCTCATGCTTTTTAAGCCAAAAAATAAAAAGTGAAAACTTTTTAAATAAAAAGGCAATATAATTAGGAAAGGAGGAACATAATTTGTAATTTTGCATCTCCAATTAAAGAGCTATATAATTTAGCATAAGGTATGAATCAAAAGATACGAATAAAGCTACGATCGTACGATCACAACTTAGTTGATAAATCGACTGAGAAGATTGTTAAAACGGTTAGAAGTAGTGGTGCTGTCGTGACTGGTCCGATTCCGCTGCCCACGGAAAAGAAAATCTTCACTGTCCTGCGTTCCCCGCACGTCAACAAGAAATCCCGTGAGCAGTTCCAGTTGCGTACACATAAGCGCTTAATCGAAATCTATTCGCCTACCCAGAAGACGGTAGACGCACTTTCTAAGCTGGAGTTGCCAAGTGGCGTGGATATTCAAGTAAAGTTGACTTAACTTCCATCATTACTCTTTCTTATTAATTCAAAGATTATTACTAATCTTTTAATGGTTAAATTTTGGTTAACGTCCATATTGTTATGGAAACCTAACCAAGCTATTTCTAAAGAAATTGATTAGTCCAAGTGTTCGGACTAATCAGATAAACCGGTTATGTCGTGAACGGAATTATCGGAAAAAAAATAGGAATGACCAGTATATTTACTGAAGAAGGCAAAAACCTTGCCTGTACAGTAGTAGAAGCTGGTCCCTGTGTAGTGACTCAAGTCAGAACCGAAAAAACTGACGGGTACGAAGCACTGCAATTAGCTTACGGAGAAGCTAAAGCTAAGAATACTTCAAAACCCTTAATGGGGCACTTTGAGAAATCTGGCTCTTCTCCAAAGCGAAGAATGGTTGAATTCAGAGGATGTGACTTGAAAAAGTCCCTAGGAGATACCATTACTGCTGAAGAAGTATTCGCTGAAGGCGATACTGTAAATGTAGTAGGAATTTCTAAGGGTAAAGGTTTTCAAGGAGTTGTCAAACGCCACAATTTTGGTGGTGTAGGACAAGCTACTCACGGTCAACATAATAGGCTAAGAGCACCAGGTTCAATAGGTGCCGCTTCATATCCTGCGAAAGTAGTGAAAGGTATGAAAATGGCTGGCCAGACAGGAAATAAACGAATAAAGGTAATGAACCTTGAAATCGTTAAAATTTTCCCTGACAGAAACCTTATTCTAGTCAAAGGAGCTATCCCTGGATCAAAGGGATCTTTTGTAGTCATCGAAAAGTGATTGTAAGATGAAACTCGATATATTAAATATCAGTGGAGATAAAACTGGTAAATCAGTTGATTTACCAGAAGATATCTTCGGTATAGAACCTAATGAGCATGTGGTGTACTTAGCTGTAAAGCAGTATTTAGCACATCAGAGGCAAGGAACTCACAAATCTAAAGAGCGTGGGGAAATAACAGGTTCTACCAGAAAAATAAAGAGGCAAAAGGGGACAGGTACAGCACGTGCAGGTTCTATCAAGAGTCCAATTTTTAGAGGTGGAGGTAGAATTTTCGGCCCTCGTCCTAGAAATTATGAGCAAAAGCTGAACAAGAAAGTAAAGCGTCTAGCTCGTAAATCTGCATTGTCTGATAAGATGAGTCAAAATAATATCTTCATTATTGAAGATTTTGGATTCGATTCTCCAAAGACAAAGGCATATATAGACATCCTAAAGAATTTAGGATTGGATGAAAAGAAGACGATTTTAGTAACTAATACTAATGATACGAATCTTTACCTTTCTAGTCGAAATGTGCCAAATGCCGATGTCCAACCAGCTGCTAGTTTGAATACATATCAAGTATTGAATGCCAATGCTTTGATTCTTTCAGAAAGCTCATTGGATGCTATTAAGTCAACATTTGCGTAAGTAGAAAAATACCGTCAGCAATGGCTAAGAATATACTCGTTAAACCTATTATTACCGAAAAATCTGAGATTATTTCCGAAAAGGATAACAGATACTCATTTGTGGTCAATAAAAAGGCGAATAAGATTGAAATCAAGAACGCTGTAGAAGAAATGTATGGTGTAGCGGTAGTAGCAGTTAATACTGCAATTATGCCAGCTAAAACTAAATCCAGAAACACCAAAGG
>JBNMOV010000175.1:0-9217 GCA_051275765.1 Maribacter sp.
CGTTAGTGGCAATTGATTGATTTTCAGTAGCTACAAATTTTCAATCATCCGAAAACCAATTAATCTTCAGTATAACAGCGGCTTCTTTATTTTTTGATTCTTTGACAATTTTAAAACCTATTCAAATCACATCTTCAAATAAAAATCCCCAGTCAACTGAATATAGTCATCTGTCCAATCATTTCTTTGTTCATGTTGGATAATTAATTCTTTGATTTCAATTTCTGCTATTTTTTTCTGACTGAATTGCATTAAAACCCGTTCGATACTTTTCTCCTTTTTAGGCTTTATATTTAATTGCCTATTTAAATAAAAATTGTTTCTATTTGCAATGGAAATAAATAATTCAGCTTCTAAAGGAGGCAGAATGACAGATATTTTTCCAGACAATGAAAGTAATTTTTTAGCGGATAAAATAATATCCTCAAAAGTCAAAGTATAAGTTTGTCTAGCCTGATTTCTTTCTGCACTTTTGGTACTCGTTCCTTTTTTAAAAAAAGGAGGATTACTAATAATATGATCGAATATGATATTATTTTTAATCACAAATTCCTGTAAGGAAATATGTTGAATATTTAAACGATTTTTCCAAGGAGAATTTTTTGCATTTTCTTGAGCTTGTAAAGCTGCTGCTTCATCTATTTCTATACCAATTATTTGTGCTGTGGTATTTTTTTGAGCCGTCATAATAGCAATCAATCCAGAACCAGTTCCAATATCAAGTACTTGATTATCAGTAGCTAAATATGTCCATGCTCCTAATAACACACCATCTGTTCCTACTTTCATAGCACAATGATCATGATATATTTTGAACTGTTTAAAAAGAAATGGTTTGATTGATTTATTTTTCATCTGTCCAAATATATTTCCCTACAAATTTTGCTAGAATACTAAATACAAAGATACCTAGATAATTAAAAAATAAATCTACTAAATCGAATGTTCGACTAGCAATAAATAATTGAGTCATTTCTTCTAATGAAACAGTAATAAACATAATAAGACTTCCTAATAAAAGATTAATATTTGCAATATTAACTTTCCTGATTTTTAATGCAAGGTTCAATAAAAAAGACATACTTCCAATTAAGCAAAAATGTCCAATTTTATCTCCACAAGGAATATGTCGAATAAATTCTATAAAAAAGAAAGGAGTTCGAGTATTAGCAGCATAAATCGTATATCCTAAAAAAACAGCATAGCAAAATGCAATGATGGGGAAGATGTATTTTTTCAGTTTCATAGAATATTATTTTTTATTAAAAATCCCTAGAGAAGCTCAAGCTACACTAGGGATTTTAATTTTTCAAACGTTTAAAACCTAATTATGTATTGCTACTTAACTATTAGATTTTCTATAATCTTCTAGAAACTGCTCCAAACCAATATCCGTCAAAGGATGCTTGAATAAACCTTCTATTGTCGCAAGAGGGCAAGTCACTACATCAGCTCCAGCTATAGCACATTCCTTGATGTGGTTAGATGAACGAATAGATGCTGCCAAAACTTCAGTCGCATAACCATAGTTAGCATAGATTTCTACGATGTCATAGATAAGTTGCATACCATTCCAACTCGTATCATCTATTCTTCCTATAAAAGGAGAAACATAAGTCGCTCCAGCTTTAGCTGCTAATATGGCTTGTCCAGCAGAAAAAACCAAAGTACAATTCGTACGGATTCCATTATCTGTAAACCAGCTCAATGCTTTCACGCCTTCCTTTATCATAGGAACTTTCACTACGATATTAGGAGCGATGGCAGCTAATATTTGTCCTTCTTCTATCATTCCTTGGAAATTAGTAGAAATGACCTCTGCACTTACATCACCATCCACCAAATTGGCGATAGTTTCATAATGCTTGACAATATTCTGCTGTCCAGATATGTTTTCTTTAGCCATTAAGGATGGATTTGTTGTTACACCATCCAAAATGCCATAGCTATATGCTGCTTTGATTTGCTCTATATTCGCAGTATCTACAAAAAACTTCATATTGATATACTTATTTTAATTTTGTATTAAGCTACAAAGGTAAGTAAAATTCACTAGCTAAATGACTAATTCCCAACATCGAAAATCTTTAAGATTTCTGATGTTTTAAATATACTTTGAGTAATGATGTATGGTGGAAAATGTTTTTAGAATGAGTAAGATTTATCTAAATATCTTAAAATCTCAGTATCTAAATATCTAAGAAGAAGCCTATAAAAAACAAAAAAGCGGAAATCATATCGCACTGCTCAACCCTCGCGCCTTTGCTTGCTTTCGCATCTGGAGGATTAGAGGGGAGCAAGTCGTATGACTCCGCCGCTGCAAAAGTACAATGATTGTTCCTTTCATCCAAGCCTAATGCGAAATTATTATAAAAATATTTTGAATTAGCTGATTAGTCAAATAGTGGGACAAAAGTTTTTGATAGATGATTACCAAAGGGTTTTTATACTAATCAAGGAAAACATACTAGACTGGTAGCCGTAGCTGTCAAGTCGAGTACTTGAGAAGAGTAGGGCAAAAGAGCCAGAAAGCACTATTGAAAAACTTATGTACTACTACCTAATTGTGTAGATTAAGTTAATTAGTTGAATTACTTTTGTGTAGACCGAGAAAATAGCTGACAATATTATTATTCAATCACTCTAATCGTTAATCATCAATAACTATGAAAACTGTCTATTTCATCCGTCATGCCAAATCCAGTTGGTCAGATTTCTCATTAAAAGATTCAGAAAGACCACTGAATAAAAGAGGGCTGAGGGATGCACCTTTTATGGCGAAGCTGTTTGTAGCCAAAGAACGCCATCCAGATATTATTCATTCTAGTCCAGCGGTACGTGCATATACTACGGCTAAATATTTTGCTCAGGCACTCGATAAAGCGGAAAATGATATACAGCAAGATCCTAAGTTATATCTAGGAGATGAATATTATATTATCAATAAAATACAGGAAACGTCCAATGAGGCTGATACTATTTGCTTTTTTGGTCATAATCCTACCACTACGCACATGGCAAATATTTTCCATGAGGATTATATTCCTAATGTGCCAACGGCGGCTATCGTGAAAATACAGGCAGATATTACAGATTGGAAACATTTTACTTCTGATAGTGCATCGTTTGTCACTATGCACTATCCTAAGCAGTATCTTGTTTGAGAATTGGTTGATTAGATTGATTTAGTCTTGCTTTATTTTTGAATTTTTAAAAGTATATTTCAGACTTATCTTTTTATTGAAATTTTGGTCATATATATTATAATCAACCTAATCAACTAAAAAATTATCTTTACAAAATAAAATAAAATACCAATGGAAGAGAATAGTAAGGAGTTACCTTTAATACATAGGGATATTAGTTGGTTGTCGTTCAATCATAGGGTTTTGCAAGAGGCAGAAGATCCAAGTGTACCTTTATTTGAACGGATCAAATTCTTAGCTATTTATTCTTCTAATCTGGATGAATTTTTTAGAGTGAGGGTGGCACATCATCGAAATCTGATGCGTGCAGGTAAGAAAACCCAAAAGAAACTACTTGCTTTTTCTCCTAAGGAAGTGATTAAGGATGTACTGAAAATAGTGAATAAGCAGCAGGCTAGGATTAGTGTTATTTTCGAAAAGCAAATCATTCCAGAATTAAAAAAACACCAGATCCACATTCTGAGAAGACTGGATTTGAATGATGATCAAAGACATTTTGTAGAAGAATATTTTAACGATAATTTGCTTCCTTTCGTACAGCCAGTACTATTAGTGAATGGCATGGTGCGTCCTTTTTTGAATAATGCAGAATTATATCTGAGTATCCATCTTCAAAAAAAAGGGGTGAAGGGTAATAAACCAGAATACGCTATTGTAAAAGTGCCTTCTGATTATTCTCCTCGTTTTGTAGAGATTCCAAGTATGAGTTCTGGACATGATATCATTATTTTGGATGATATTGTAAGACATAATGTATCCATGCTTTTTCCTGGTTATGAGATTTTGGATACCTATTCCATCAAGTTGACTCGTGATGCTGAGCTATATATAGATGATGAATTTGAAGGTGATTTGGTTCAGAAAATCAAAAAAAGTCTGAATAAGAGAAATGTGGGACCAGCATCTCGTTTTGTGTATGATAGAACCATGCCTAATCAGTTATTGGAATATCTCATGGAAACTTTTGATGTGGATAAAGGGGGCTTATTAAAGGAGGGACGATATCATAATAATTTTGATTTTTTCAAATTCCCTGATTATGGACTGGAACATTTGAAGAATATTCCATTGCCACCACTACCTTATACAGAATTGGAAGAAAGTAATGATATTTTTAAAAGTATCGATGAAAAAGAACACCTCATCCATGTTCCATATCAATCTTATGATTCAGTAGTTAGGTTTTTTGAGAAAGCAGCAAAAAACCCGGATGTTACACACATCAAGGTTGTGCAATATCGAGTAGCAAGAAAATCTCGTATCATGAATGCATTGATAAATGCAGTGAAATATGGAAAACAGGTCATGGTATTTGTGGAAGTAAAGGCTCGTTTTGATGAAGAAGCTAATCTGAGATGGGGCGAAAAACTGGAAGCTGCCGGCGTACAGGTATATTATAGTTTTCCTGGCTTGAAAGTCCACTCTAAACTGGCACTAGTTAGAAAAGAAACTAAAGGTAAATCCAAACTGTATGCTTATTTAGGAACAGGTAATTTTCATGAAGGAACTGCTCGTATTTATAGCGATTTTGGTTTGTTTACCTCAGATAAAAGATTGACATCTGAAGTGGCTAGAGTATTCAATTTCTTAGAAACAGTCAAATTGCCACAAATAGAATTCGAACATTTATTGGTAGGACAATTTAATCTACGTTCCTCATTAATAGGAAAAATAGAAAGAGAAATCGTTCATGCGAATAATGGCAAGAATGCAAGGATGATTTTGAAAATGAATAGTTTGGAAGATCGGGAAATGATAGCCAAATTATATGAAGCCAGTAATGCTGGTGTTCAGATAGATTTGATTATCAGAGGAATATGCTGTATCGTACCAGGCAAGAAAGGTTTTAGTGAAAATATCAAGGTCATCAGTATCGTAGATAGATTTTTGGAACATGCTAGAGTTTTTTGGTTTCAAAATGATGGCAATGATGAAATGTATCTGTCTTCAGCTGATTTTATGCGAAGAAATCTGAGTTATCGTATAGAAACTGCATTTCCAATTTACAATACGGTCTTGCGAAAAGACATCAAAGCAGTATTAGATGTTCAGTTATTGGATAATGTGAAGGCTAGGATTGTTAATGAAAAATTAGAGAATAAATATTATAAATCAGGAGATGATATGTCCATTAGGGCACAAGTGGAAACTTATTATCGTTTGAAAAGGAAAACGGAATCTAATTAATTAAAATCTAAATGTCTGTACTTGAATTAATCATTCCAGAGTATTCTTATATGAAGAAAAATATGAAAAAGGAACAATAGAGTTTGCCAAAGAAGCAGGTCTTGATTTAAGTATTGAGCATAAATGGAAAATACTTAGTATAGATTCCATAAAAAGAAAATTAGAAGAATTAGATTTAGATTATGAACTTGTAGAAAGAGCAGAAAGTTTTAAATTCTTAATCAAAAAATCTATGAATGTAGGTATTTGGTTAATCATAGATTCAGACGATAAAGAAAATTTAGGTGTAATTACTGTAGGAAACGGAAGTGACCCAAATTTAACTATAGATATCTTTAAAGCCTTAATCGCAGATCATGGACGATTTATATACTATGATGCTGGTGGACTCATGTCCTTAATTACTATTGAAAAATCAAACGAACAAATTTTAAACGAAAAGGGAGGATATGATTAAAATTATTATGTCAAATATATATTATCTCAATACATGCGTTATTTTTAATGTGATTTTTTGATGTTCGTATAAATGATATTAAAATATAGTAGATTTTATAAACCTACAAAACATTCTAAATTTTCAATTACCACATGTTCAAAAAACTCGATATCCTTCTTATTAAGACATTTTTACCACCATTTTTTATGGCATTTGGGGTAGTGATGTTTGTATTTACGATGCAGACGATGTGGAAATTCGTGGATGACATTATAGGCAAGGGAGCGAGTGCAGCAATGATCGTAGAATTTGTGTTCTATCTTTCTTTAGGATTGATGCCTACTGCATTGCCAGCAGCTATATTATTATCGAGTTTATATATCATGGGAAATCTATCAGAGCGATACGAACTTACTTCCATGAAATCTGCTGGAATATCCATTTGGCGGATCATGCGACCATTGATTGCAGTATGTGGTCTTATTTCCGTTTTTTCCTTTATTTGTTCCAATTATATTGCTCCTACTGCTAATCTAAAATTCAAAACCCGTCTATATAATTTCAAATCGCAAAAACTTGCCCTTAGTTTGAATGAAGGAGTTTTTAATGATGATTTTAGAAATTATGCCATTAGGATAGATGAAAAAGATGACAAAACAGATCAGATTAAGAATATCATGCTATACGATCATTCCTTAGAAAATAGGAATAGGACTAAAATTATTATGGCAGAAGAGGGGTATATGGATTTAGAATCAGATGAACGATTTTTGATCATGAACCTAGAGAATGGTAGGCAGTACCAAGAAATGGAAGAAGCCAAAGGACGAAAAGCAAGTGATCCTCGAAAATATCCTTACCTCCGGATAAAGTTTAAAAAACTAGAGAAGTATCTGGATCTCAAAGAATTTGAGATGAGGAATACGGACGAAGACATATTCAAGGATCAAGAACAGATGATGAGTACGAGGCAATTGGTATATGAGATGGATACCATGCAACAGAAGATAGAAGATAAAAAGAAACATATATTTACCACACTATCTAGTTATTATCATTTCATAAAAACTAGTGATTCTACTTCGTATTATATCCCTATGTCTGAAACTATAGGAAGAAAAAATAGTGGTACTAATTATAATAAAAAGACTTCTTCCAAGAAGAAGGTATTAGATATTAAGGGAGGAAAAAAAATACCAAGTCCAGAATTGAAAAGACCTAATGCTAAAAAACAAAAGCCAAGAGATATTCCAAAACCGACAAGCAAGAGTCAACGCTCTTCTCGTAAACCCGTCAATTCACAGCGAGGAAGCCCTACTAAGAAGCCTAAACCTGTTTCCCCAACAGATGTCAAGAAACCAGCAAAAAAGGAAGATAAGATCGTCAAAGCTAATTTTTTAGGTAAACCTGTCACCTTTGAAGAAATTTTTATGCCAAAGCATAGGTCAAATATGCTAGATCGATCAATGACTTCTGTAAAGAGTGTAAAAGATAAATCGCTCAGTGATGTAGCTAAAGTTAAGATTCTTAAAAATAAATATTATCGCTATGGCTACCAGATTCATCTAAAATTTAGCCTTGCCGCAGCATGTATGATTTTCCTATTTATTGGAGCACCTCTAGGAGCTATTATTAGAAAAGGTGGTTTTGGTTATCCGATTTTATTTGGCGTCTTTTTATTTGTTCTTTTCGTGGCATTACTGACAGTATTCAAAAAATTAGGGGATAATGGTAGTCTTCCATATTATTGGATGCCAGCATGGATTCCTGTCCTCATTTTCTTTATTCCTTGTTTTTTCCTCACCCTTGGAGCAGTGAAAGATGTAAAAGCTATGAACATGGAGGCACTGGAAAATTGGATAAAAGGAGTTAGGGTAGTGAAGCTGCTAGCTAGATTAATGGGCAGATAAAAGTTTTTTGCTTAAAATATTTTTTATTTTAAGCAATTGATAATCAGATTATTATATTTTTATTGTGTAGGAACAGTTAAAAATAATTACATTTTGTATACTAAAACTAAAGCCTTCAGACGTTATGTAGCCATCATTATTAAAATACATATCCTATATCCAAAACTTTACTTCTGTTTTTTGATTTTCTAGTATTTCATGCCTTTTGTCAAGGCTCTTTTCTGTCTAGAGAATTACGACCAATTTAATCATTACATATTTTTTTAGTATATCTACTTATGAGTCGCATCGTATTTAGCAGCTAAAGAATTACTAAAACTCAAGGTTATGTCAATAAGAAAAGGGATGCTTATTGCAGTGGGGCTGCTATGCTCATTGCAAATGTTTGCACAAAATAAGCACAACAGCGATTATCCTAAAATGGAAGTAGGTTTACAATTAGGTGTAACTGAATTCCTAGGAGATTTAGGAGGAGGAAATGGAGATGGGAAAGCCTTTATTGGCGATACGGATTGGAGATATACCAAGCCATTAATAGGGGTATATTATAAGCATCATTTCAAGTCTTGGATAGCGATGAGTGCGAATCTTAATTTTACAAAAGTACAAGGCAGTGATGCAGCATCAGGAGATTCTGGGCGAGCGGCTCGTGGATTGGAATTCAAATCTAATATATTCGAATTGTATGGTTTGGCTCATATTACGCCGCTTAGATTCGGGAAAGTGGGTTTACATGGTTCGATAGGTTTAGGTTTTTTTGCCTTCAATCCTAAAACTAATTCAGATAATCCCAATACACAATCAGCAGATTATAGTAAGATACAAGCCATGATTCCAATGGGTGCTGGGATGACTTACCAATTGAATCAAAATTGGGTACTAGGTGCAGATGTGATGCACAGAGTTACCTTTACTGATTATATAGATAATTATTCTAATGATAATCCTAAGCGGAATGATTCCTATTATTCCATACTATTCAAAGTAGGGTATATCTTAGATAAGAATTCTGGATTTGGTAAAGGAATAGGTTGTCCAGGGCAGCTGTAGAATTGTTTTTTAAAAATTAAAAGGGGATAAATGACGCGTCATTTATCCCCTTTTAATTTTTAGAATTCTTGAAACAAAGCAGATAGCCGTTCTATTTCTTTAGTGACTTGCTTCATGCCAATTACTCCTCCAGACATTCCTGTAGTGGCTCGTTTCAATTGCAAGCTCAGTCCATCATTCTCTGTTTCTTTTATCTCTATTTTGAATTTGAAATATTTAGAAAATGCTCCAAATAGGATTCTCATCATTCTATTTCCCTTTTCATAAGTCGCATTTTTCAAAACCTCACTTACTGTCCGGTAGCCAGAATTAATAAAAATCTGTTTTGTCTTTTTAGCTAATTCATCTTTGCTTTTTCCACTATATAAGTATACGAATCCTTCTTTGGAACTGCTTTCTATAATAGTGAACTGCTTCATAATTAT
>JBNMOV010000176.1:0-9192 GCA_051275765.1 Maribacter sp.
AAAGAACAAGTTTATCTGCCTATTTTCAAACGTCCTGGAGCGAATACCATCGCTGCTGTAAATGAAGTAAAAAAAGCTCTTCCACAACTCAAGGAAAGAATGCCAGATGATGTTCAATTAAATGTCATTTTTGATCAATCTTCTTATGTAAGAAATGCTATTTCTGGCTTGACGAATGCTGGATTAGGTGGACTTGTTCTCGTTGTTATTGTATTGATTCTTTTCTTAGGAAATTTCAGATCTGCATTTGTGGTAGCATTGAGCTTGCCACTGTCTATATTATTTGCCTTTATTTTCTTGTTCATGACTGGGCAAGCGATCAATAGTATTACACTAGGTGGAATTGCTTTGGTGCTCGGTTTACTGGTGGATAATTCGATAGTGGTATTAGAAAATATCGATCGACATTTGAGGATGGGAAAGGATTCTTTTGCAGCAGCAAAAGACGCAGCTATAGAAGTTGCAAATCCTGTACTGGCTTCTACATTGGTTATTATCGTCGTATTTTTTCCTGTATTATTCCTTACGGGAATTACTAAATTTCTCTTTTCTCCACTCGCATTGACAGTGACTGGTTCTATGATAGGTTCTTATATTTTTTCTTTGACACTCGTTCCATTGACAGCTGCGTTTTTATTTAAAAATAAGAAAGTCAGCGGAGAAGATGGCAAAGAATTGAAAGGAACATTTTTTCAGCGATTCATTGAAGTATTGAGAAAAAAATACAAAGGAAGTTTAGCATTGGCATTGAAATTAAGAGTTCCTATTCTATTAATTACGCTCGCATTATTCGTAGGTTCTATTTTCTTATTAATGCAAATGGGTTATGAATTATTCCCTTCTTCTGATGTAGGGCAAATGGAAATTCAAGTACGAACAGAATCTGGAACACCACTGAGAGAAGCTCAAAAAACCATTATTGAAATGGAAAAGGCCATCAGAGAAGAAACAGGCGACGACTTAGAACAGCTAATTTCAAATATTGGTATTTTCTATGATTTACCTGCCGCATATACCCCTAACTCTGGAACACAAGATGCCTTCATTGGTATACAATTAAAAGAGTCACATAAGGTCAGCACATTCGATTATGCTTCTATTATCAGAAAGCGATTCCATCAAGAATTTCCTGGTGTAGAAGTGAGTTTCAATACTGGTGGAATGATCACGGCTGCATTGAATGATGGAAAACCTTCGCCTATTGATGTACAAGTGAAAGGAAATGATTTGAAGGTTTTGCGACAACTAGCAGAACGTATTCAAGATACCGTTTCTACTATCGCTGCGACTAGAGATGTCAGGGTTTTACAACGAATAGATCAACCTGCTAAGAATATTGACATCGATAGAATCAAGGCTGGAGAACTGGGCGTAGAACCTGTGGATGCCATTAAAAATATCGTTTCTGCATTGAATTCTTCTACTACATTTCAGAAGGCATTTTGGATTGATGAAAAAAATGGAAATCACTATTATGTAGGGGTTACTTATCCAGAAAACCTGATTGATGATGAATTCGTTTTGGAAAATGTGCCCGTAGGAAGTCAGCTATCAGATAAGACGATTCCTTTTAGAAACTTCTCCAAAATAACGGATGGTCTCAATCCTGTTGAAATCAATCATCATAATTTAAGCCGGGAATTTAATGTCTATGCAAATATAGAAGGTATGGATGTAGGTCGAGTTTCTGATGAAATTCAGAAGCGACTCGATGAAATGGAATTTCCTGCTGGATATAAAGTCAAATTCCAAGGAGAAGTCGCTATTATTAAAAATGCTTTTGGGGATTTAGGGCTTGGATTAGGACTGGCGATTGCATTGGCATTTTTGATTATTACGCCTTTGTTCCGTTCATTCAGACAGCCATTAATTATCATTCTTGCTTTTCCATTAGGAATAATAGGTGTAGCTGCTTTGATGTGGCTGACGAATACTTATCTCAGTATTCAGTCCATTATGGGAATCATTATGATGGTAGGAATTTCTGTTTCTTATGGAAATATCCTCATTGATAGAATAAATGTACTCGTCAAAGAAGGGCATTCCAAAATGGATTCCATTATGAATGGTGCATCTGATCGTTTCAGGCCTATACTCATGACAGCTTCTACTACTATTTTTGGATTATTACCAACAGCATTGACACAAACACCTGGTTCAGAAGCAAATGTTCCTTTAGCGATTGCCGTAATCGGTGGTACATTCATGGCTACATTATTGACACTTTATATCATTCCTATCCTTTATTCAATCATTGCAAAATCTAAATAAACCATGAACATTCCAACTAAAAATAATTTAGGAGTAATCTTATTTCTATGTTGCTGCATAGCTTTGGTTTCTTGCCAAAATGAAGTAACACAAGAATCAGAAACAGAAGAAGCTGTATCATCCAAAATTCAAACAGTAGAAGTCGTAAAACCTACAACACAGTCTTTTTCTGCACAATCATTGATTACAGGAACGGCGATGCCTAACCAAAGTGTCATGATTCATGCAATGGAAAGTGGTTTTTTGAAAAGTATCAAAAAGGATATTGGAGATAGAGTGACGAAAGGGGAATTGATAGCGGTATTGGAAAATCCTACTATTTCGCAAATGATCGCTGAGGCGAATGCCAATGTTAGTGTAGGACAAGCAGAACTTCTTGCGATCCAATCTGAACTGAAAGTGACTCAAGCAGATGTAACCACTAAAAGTGGTATTTATACTCGTCTAAATGATATTTACAAAAAAACACCTCAATTGACTCGTGTCATAGATGTGGAAAAAGCGGAAGGTGATTATAGAATGGCACAAGCGATGATTGAAACTATTAACGCAAGAGTAACTGCACAGCAAAAGAAAAATGAAGCATTGCAACAAAAAGTACAAATCGCACAAAAGTTGAATGAAATGCTGAATGTAAAAGCTCCTTTTTCTGGCGTAGTAACGAAGCGATTTGTGGATAATGGTGCGATGCTACAAAGTGGTATTAATAATCCAAATGCTAGTGCAATTATCGAAATACAGGACATCGATCCTATTCGTTTGACTTTACCTATTCCAGAATCTGATGCTGGAGCGATCAAGAAAGGAATGGCAGTAACCGTTACTTTTCCAGAATTAGCTGGCGAATCTTACCAAGCTAAAGTAAGTCGTACTTCTGGTGCTTTGGATCCTGCTTCCAAAACTTTAAATGTAGAAATTGATATTAATAATGCTAATGGAAAAATATTATCTGGTATGTATGCCAAGGCTCAGATGCAATTGGGAAGCCAAGATAATGTACTTTCTTTGCCTCATACTGCTCAAACGATGTTTCAAGATCAGCCTTTCGCTTTAGTCGTAAAAGATGGCAAAGTGGAACGAGTACAACTTAGAAAAGGATTGGCTGGAAAGAATTATTTTGAAGTCTTGAATGCTGAAATCACTAAGGATACTAAAGTGATTATTAAGGGAAAAGGATTAGTGAAAGTGGGCGATAGCGTGGAGGCGATTATGAAATAATCAGGGGAGAGGAGAGAGGACACTTCGCTTGAGGATAGAGAAATGGATATGTGGTTTATTAATGAATATTGAACTTAGAAAGATGAAAAAATACTTAATTATCATTGCTGTTTTGTGGATGCAAATGGGAATGGCACAGAATGAGCAACCTATCAATTTAGATAAAGTATTAGAATTGAGTGGTGCTAATAACCTGACGATTAAGGAATATCAATTGAAGAAAGAATTGGCATTGGCTAATTTAGAAAAAACTAAGGAATGGTGGTTGCCTAATGTGTATTTAGGTATCAATACTCATGCACTTTGGGGGGCTTCGATGAATACAGATGGAAAGTATGCATTGGATGTGAAACGTGATAATCTTTGGGGTGGATTAGGCGTAAATGCTAATTGGGATATTGCTGAAGGACTGTATCAAAAGAAAGTGGCAGAGATCAATATCAAAGCCGTAGAGCAACAAGGTATCGTAGAACGCAACAAGGAAATACTATTAGCAATCGAAGCTTATTATGATTTAGCTGCTGCTCAATTATATTATCAAGCTTACGAAAATTTGGCTTTTGAAGCTGACAAAACGAAGCAACAATTACAACTACAGGTAGAAGCAGGATTGCAATATGAATCTGATTTATTATTGGCAAAAAGTAATTTGAATCATTTAAAAGTACAGATGTTGCAAGCGAAAGCTATGTATATCAAGCAGTCTGCGACATTGGTACAGCAACTGAATTTAGATCCTACTATAAAACTAGTCAGCGTAGATTCTATGATGCTTCCTTTGGAATTTCTACCTATTCTGGAAAAAACAATTTATGAATCAGCTTATCAAAACAGAGCAGAATTTAAAGCTATCGACTTTTCCATAAAAGCATTGGAAATTGAAAAGAAAAATATTACAAAAAGGTTATTTATTCCAGAATTGACACTAGATGCTTATGGTTCTTTTAATGGTAGAGTAAATGGCGACGTCATCCCGTTATTACCTACCCAATATCCAAATATGAAACAACTCTACCCTACTGCGGGAGTTGATATTGGCATCAGATGGAGTGTTCCTATCGGACAATTGATCTTTGATGGCGACCTCAAAAAGAACAATGCTAAAAAGGAATTGGAACTGAATAAAATCGAACAGATGAAAGCAACGGTCAATGCTGAAATCATCGCTTCCAGTCAAACCATTCAAAATGCAAAAGAACAAATGGATATGGCAAAAGAAGGAGGCGAATTTGCGAAAGAAGCACTCAACCAATGTATCCAAAGGCAGAACTTAGGAACAGCTCGTCCTTTTGAAATATTACAATCGCAGGAAATTTATATTGAAGCTCAATTGGATTATCTGAATGCGTTGACTCTTTTCAATAAAGCTCAGTATCAGTTATATGTGGCGAAGGGGAATAATTTGTAGCAGACGTTAAGTGTTTTCTTATACCAATTTAAATTTATAAAGTCGCATTGGACTTACTTAAATTGGTATTATTTCCTTATTTGTCTTCACTGTTTCGCACACTGCTGAGCAGCCATTACAATACTCGTATATCCTAATGCATTATCATCATAAAGGAGAATTACACCATCTTGAGCGTAATCTACCTTTCTAACTTGCGTATATTTATTACAAAGGGAAGAACCAAATTTAGGTGGTGCAAATTCATAACTATTGAATGGAAAATCATCTCTTCCTTTCAATAATTTATACATATCACCAAGCAATAAAACATAGCCATACTTTCCATCTTTCTTTACTCTAGAAATATACTTTCCATGAAAATTAACTGGATCGAGAATTTCTGTAAGATTTAACGCAGCAGAAATGACTCCATTCATTTCTTTCTTATTCCAATGCACGACTTCCCAGCTATCTCCTTTTTTTACTTTATAGCAATTATCCATCAATAAGTGATATTCTCTATATTTGGAAAGTGCCTTTTTCAAAGGACTTATTTTAGGCTTCTTCGGTTTTCTTGGTTTCTTTGGTTTTTCTTGGATTCGCTCTGGAGATTTTTTTGTAAACTCATCTTCTATAACCATCGCTATTTCTCCATTATATTCTGTAGGAATCGTTAGCCTTCCTGCGATAAGGATAGAAGAATCTATTTCTTCCATTGCTACGATTTCTTCCTCTTTACTTACAGGAGTTTTCTTCGTTCGTTCTTCATCTAGCTTACCTGCGATAATTTTAGAGGATTCTTCTTTTCGTGGAATAGGCGTTGGCTCCATTCTCACTTTAGGCTGCTCTGTTTGATGTTCAATATCATAATCTGGCAATTGTACACCACTCGTATATTTCCAAATCATAAATGCCACAATCAATAAAATCCCGATTACTAACACTGGTACCAATATATCCAATACCTCTTCTTCGTTTTCCTCTTTCTTTTCTGCTATTATTGGTTGTGTCACTGGTATTACACTCGCCTTAGATACTGTTTCCAAGACATTGGCAGTAGGACTAGAAACGATAGCTGCTCCATCTTCTTTCCCTACCTTTATCAGACTCATCGAATAATTCCCCTTAGAATTTTCCTTACAAACCCTATTGACAACTTTCAGTTTATCCTCTATCGTCAATGTAGCATTCGCCACTAAATCCACTAAATCCTGTTCCCTCAAAAAACCATCTAATATTCCATCAGAACAAAGAAAAAAATAATCTCCCTCCCTTATATCATCCCAAGTCTGCACATCCATAACGGCATGTCGACGAGTGCCTTCTACGGCCCTTATATTCATTTTTCGATAAGGATGATCTTCCTTTTCTCTTTTAGAAATTTTTCCTTCTTGATAAAATTTATTGGCTAGTGTATGTTCTTCTGTAGCATTAACAACAAATCCCTCTTCCTCAATTTCCCCAGCTCTTATTTGATAAACTTTACTATCTCCTACCCAAGCTACTACCGCTTTTTTCTCGTTCAAATTCAGATAAGAAAGCGTAGTCGACATACCTTCTCTATTAATATCTTCTGCTACCAACCTATCCATTTCTTCCTCTGTAGCAAACAAAGCAGCCTCTAAAACCTCTCTTTCGTCAATGCCTGTATCAGTATCATTCTCCTTAGAAGATTGAGATTCCAATACAGCCCTTGAAAATGTACGACAAACCGTCTGTGCAGCCAAGTCTCCTTTAACTCCACCACTCACTCCGTCGCAAACCATAAAAATCAAGTCATCTGGATTTTTATTAAAAACAGTAAAATCATCTGGAGTAGATGGAAATATACAATCCTCATTACGAGCCCGGTATCGGCTCTGCTCATGCAGAAAAGCCCAATGCTTTATTTTAGATTGTATTAGATCATCCGCCATAGCAATAATAAGAGTAGTGTATTTGTTAACTTAGTTTTGTCTAATAGTAGATTGAAATTATAAATTAAATAAAAACATTATTTAACTCGTATTCATATTTACAAATAAGCATATTTCATAAAGTATATAAAATCAATCACTTACAAGCAAAATAAAACGCTTAATCAAACTACAAACATAAATATAATTTAATATAAATTATATAACACCATTATTAACAATAAATAATACATTAACTAATTTTAAAACAATTTATAATTATTTAAATATGAAACTTTTATGACTGAAAAATCATTAGTCTTTTATCATCAACTTTTTATCAAATGAAACTAATATTAATACAAGGAGACATCACTACACAACAAACAGATGCCATCGTAAATGCTGCCAATAGTTCTCTATTAGGTGGTGGTGGCGTAGACGGTGCTATTCATAGAAAAGGAGGAAAAGCTATTCTAGATGATTGTATTAAAATCAGGAATAAACAAGGGAAATGCAAAACTGGAGAAGCTGTAATTACTACAGCAGGAAATCTTCCTTCCAATTTTGTGATTCATACAGTAGGTCCTGTTTGGAATAATAGGAAAAGTAATGAAGAAGAATTATTAGCTAATTGCTATTTGAATTCTTTGCGACTAGCAGAAGAACATGGTATTCAATCCATTGTATTTCCTAATATCAGTACAGGAATTTATAAATTCCCTAAAGAATTGGCAGCTGAAATTGCTATAAATACAGTGAAATTATATTTCAGTGATCATGACAGCAAAATAGAAGAGGTTATTTTTATTTGTTTTGATAAGGAGAATTATGATTTATATAAAGAAAGGTTAAATTAATTCAAATTTTTGCTTTTGCCTATAGATAATTTTACCTTTAAACGATATGTCATATTAAACTTATAAAACATCTCTCCATGAAAAAATCATTTTCAATCCTAATCTTATTTTTCTTTTTATCCATATCTGTTTTTGGACAAACTCAAGATCATAACACAGTCTTAGATACATCTACACCCACCTTTGGTCAAGTCTATGAAAAAGAGACTGTAATGAGCAAAGGAAACGCTAATTCTTTTTCTATAGATTTCTCTGAATATTCTCCAAAAAACCTAGAATACGAATGGAAAAAATTCATTAAATCATTTGATAGCAAGGCTAAAAAAGATAAGAAAACTAAGGAATTATTTGCAGAAAATGTCATCATAAAAGAGATTAGCAATAAGCCTCTAAATATATATGCCGCAGTTACTAAAGTAGACAAAATAACTACTATTAATATCTGGTTTTATATGGATTCTTTTTTCATTAAATCCTCTGTAAATGAGCAAGAATCATCTGCTATATATGATATACTAAGCAAATTTTTTACATCCGCCTTATTAAATAAGATGGAAAGAGATCTAAGAAACAAAGAAGCAAACACACCTAAACTACTAACGGGAAAAAAAACGACAAGATATTAATCGTCGCAAATATTAATTCTTATCATAAAGTCTAATAATGAATTCATTTTCAAAATAAGTTTTTCAAAAAAAAGAGCTTATCATTGATATTCTCAAAAACAATGCTTTACTTTGTGCTAAACAATTTAGAAATGAATTTATATCAAAATACAGGTTGGTGGCAAATATCTTCTTCCCAGATGGAATAAGGTAATCGCCTACTTGTTTAATTTTGATAAACAGATAGAAAGTGGCTAACCGAATTCCGGTTAGCCACTTTTTTTATTTTGAATATATAGAATCATGAACACAACAATAGAAAAAACAATTATCCAAACACGAGTCCAACAAATTATTTCGGATACTGTTACACCTGTTTCTTTATATCTGCGATTGAGAGATCAATATCGAGAACCTATTTTATTAGAAAGTAATAATTTTACGAGTGCAGAAGATTGTCATTCTTTTTTAGCTTTCGAACCTATTGCTTCATTTGAAGTACAGCAAAATAAAATACAGACTATTCTTCCTAATCATCAAAAAATAAACGAAACCGTTTCTAATATTTCAGATGTTCCAAAAGCATTGAAAGCTTTCATGGATAATTTTGAAACAAAAGGAGATCAAGTAGATTTTAATGGTATTTTTGGACATACTAATTTTGATGCTATCCAATATTTTGATACCATAAAATTAGATCCAGAAAAGCGAACAACAGACACGCCAGATATTAAATATAATTTTTATCGTTTCGTCATTTCTATTAATCATTTTAAGGACGAAATGACTATTTTAGAAAATATTCCTCAAGGAGAAAGTTCACAACTCAATTCATTTATTCAAAAAATAAAAGCGACTTATTTTCCTACATTTAATTTTGAAACAACAGGCGAAACTAGTTCTAATTTAACAGACGATGAATTTAGAGGATTAGTTACCAAAGGAAAAAGATC